>CAMTOW010000076.1 GCA_947074245.1 uncultured Bacteroidales bacterium
CGACTGAATCAGCTTGTTGTTTTCGTCCCCTGCGCGTTTGCTCAAGATTACGATAGAAACCGCAATCAGAATCAGTGAAATGCCTGTGAAAACGCGAATACCAAACGGTTCGTGGAATACCAATACGCCGATGGTGATGGCCGTTACCGGCTCCATGGATCCTAATATGGAGGTTGTGGTCGGGCCGATGTGTTTAATCGCCAATACCAATGTCAAATCGGAAATGACGGTGGGAAGAAGCGCCAACAGGAACAGGTTTATTGCAGCAGACATATCGCCGATCGGTTCGATACCCCCCATGAAAAGGGAGTTGAGCATAAAGAAAAGAGCCGATGCCGCCAAAACATAAAATGTAAGGGTGAACTCGTTCATATCAGATACATTGCTCTTTTGCACACCGACGATGTAAATCGCATAGGAGAATATGGAAAGAAAAGCCATCATCAGCCCCGATGTTCTGATCTGACCACCACCTTCACCTAAACTAAGGATTGCAACGCCGATGAGAGAAAGCACAGTGGCTATGATAAGACCGGATGAAGCCTTTTCGCGAAAAAAGAAAATCATAATCATGGCGACGATCACGGGATAGAGAAAATGAATCGTCGTAGCTATTCCGGTCGGGATGAGCGTGTAAGCTTTCAATAATGTCAATGAGGTAGCGGCGTAGAAGAAGCCTAACGCAAGAAGGGTCGGTATCTGTTGTTTTTTTATTTTCAGATCGGATTTCTTTAGCCATGTGATCAGTCCCATCAAGACCGCAGAGATTCCAAAACGATAAAATAATACAGAATGGTTGTCCATCCCGGATGAGATAACGGGAAGAGCCAACAGCGGAATCAATCCGAATGTGGCAGAAGAGGCAATGGCGTAAAACAGGCCGCGAATGTTCTTCATTAGAGAATGTTAATCAAAGTAAGACATATAAAAAAAAGCTACTTCCGAATAAGAAGTAGCTTTCATTCCGTAGCGAGACCGGGGCATGATCCCGGGACCTCATGATTATGAATCATGCGCTCTAACCAACTGAGCTATCTCGCCATGAGCAATCGTTTTTCCGATTGCGATGCAAAGATAGATATAATCTTTAATTCACAAAATACCCCGACTTTAATTAACACCTTTTTAGATACCCTCCCTGCTAAATCTCAATAATTGTTGTTTTAGGCGTCAGAGTTTTTATATTGGATTAAATCCGTTTTCTTTGTAATTAAATTCTTATTTATTCATTCATCAATTATGACTTTTAAACTACAGAGCCTGCTTCTGATGCCCGTTCTTTTGTGCGGATGTGCTTCAGAAAAATCTACTCCACCGGTTTCTCAGAGTAAAACTCCAGTTGATTATGTAAATCCGCTAGTCGGAACCGATTCAAAACCTTTGCTATCCAACGGAAATACTTACCCGGCAATCGCATTGCCTTGGGGTATGAATTTCTGGACACCGCAAACCGGAAAAATGCGCGATGGATGGGCGTATACGTACGCATCGGACAAAATCAGAGGATTCAAACAAACTCATCAGCCGAGCCCGTGGATCAACGATTATGCTCAGTTTTCATTAATGCCGGTGACGGGAGAGATGAAAATCGATCAGGACAGTCGTGCTTCCTGGTTTTCGCACAAGGCCGAAACAGCCACACCTTATTATTACAACGTCTATCTATCGGAATATGACGTAACAACTGAAATCACGCCGACAGAACGTTGTGCGATGTTTCGTTTTACCTTCCCGGAAACAGACAACGCTTATATCGTATTGGACGCATTTGATGGCGGATCATCGGTAAAAGTATTGCCGGAAGAGCAAAAAATCGTAGGGTACGTAACCAACAACAGCGGGGGTGTACCGGAAAACTTCAAGAACTATTTCATTCTTGAGTTTGACAAACCGTTTGAAACCCAGCAAATCTGGAAAGATTATAAACCGACTACAGGTAGCGAGATTACGGACAATCATGTAGGAGCCGTTGTAGGGTTTAAAACAAAACGCGGCGAACAGGTGAACGTACGCGTATCTTCGTCGTTCATCAGCGAAGAGCAAGCAAAGCAGAACATGCGTGAACTTGGAAACGCTTCGTTCGAAGAAATCAAATCTCAGGGACGCGATCGTTGGAACGACGTTTTGGGTCGCATCGAGGTGAATGACAACAGCGATACCGATCGTCTGAAAACGTTCTATTCTTGTTTATACCGTTCGGTATTGTTCCCACGCAGTTTCTATGAAATTGATGCGAACGGACAGGTTATGCACTACAGCCCGTATAACGGTGAGGTATTGCCCGGCTACATGTTTACCGATACCGGTTTCTGGGATACGTTCCGTTCTTTGTTCCCTCTTGTGAATCTCGTATACCCATCCATGGCAGAAAAAATGCAGGACGGATTGCTGAACGCATATCTGGAAAGCGGTTTCTATCCGGAGTGGGCGAGTCCGGGTCATCGCGGATGTATGGTTGGAAACAACTCTGCTTCGATCATCGCCGATGCTTATATGAAAGGTCTTACCGGACCGAATGGCGATAAGATGTTTGAAGGAATGCTTAGCGGCGCAAACAGCGTGCATCCTACCGTAAGTTCTACCGGCCGTTTGGGGTGGGAGTACTACAACGAGTTGGGATATGTGCCGAACGATGTGAAAATCCACGAGAACGCAGCCCGTACGTTGGAATATGCTTACAACGACTGGTGTATCTATCAGATGGGTAAGAAGTTGGGTCGTCCTGCTTCAGAAATCGATATCTACGCACAGCGTGCGATGAACTATAAGAACCTGTTCAATAAAGAATTCAACCTGATGTCGGGTCGTAGCAAAGACGGCGTTTTGGATCCGAAATTCAATCCTCTGAAATGGGGTGGCGACTTTACGGAAGGAAACAGCTGGCACTACACCTGGTCGGTATTCCACGATGTAGACGGTTTGATCAACCTGATGGGTGGAGACAAGAACTTCGTGAACATGCTTGATTCGGTATTCGTATTGCCTCCGGTATACGACGAAAGCTATTATGGATTCGTGATCCATGAGATTCGTGAAATGGAGATCGTGAACATGGGTAACTATGCACACGGAAACCAGCCGATCCAGCACATGCTTTACCTGTACAATTACGCAGGGCAGCCATGGAAAGGACAGCAGAGAATCCGTGAGGTGATGGATAAACTTTACCTGCCGACTCCGGACGGATATTGTGGTGACGAGGATAACGGACAGACATCTGCGTGGTATGTGTTCTCAGCGATGGGCTTCTATCCTGTAACACCGGGTACGGACGAATACATTTTGGGAACTCCATTGTTCCGCGATATGACCGTTCACCTTGAAAACGGAAAAGACATCCGCATCCAGGCTTCAAACAACAGCGCCGAAAACGTATATGTAGACGGACTGAAGCTGAACGGAAAACCTTATACGAAGAATTTCGTTACATTCGATGAACTGATCAAAGGCGCGGATCTGAACTTTACGATGTCTGCTACGCCGAATACGGCACGCGGAACGAAAGAGGAAGATCGCCCATATTCTTTCAGCAAAGAGAAGTGATCCGATCGATCATAAACACTTGTTTATGAATTGAGAAGATAAAAGAATATATCTAAAAAAAGTTGTGCATGGCAATGGTTTGCAGTAAGTTCGCATCCGAAAAGGATCGAGCGGCAAATCATGGCCATGCACTTTTTTATTGTCATCATTCCACTCTCGATCCGCATTTTACCAACGGAATATTCACCTGACGGTATTCTGAATAGAGCCATTCGCCGAATGATCCGGAAACCGTCTTTATCGAACATCCATTCATGGAATTATTAAATTTTACCTCAATAGACTTCGAAACCGCCAACAACAGCCGCACGAGTGCCTGCTCGATCGGATTGGTAAAAGTAGAAAACGGCCAGATCGTGGCGGAGAAATCTTGTCTGATCAAACCGCAACCCAACTTCTTCATCTCAAGATTCATCGATATTCATCATATCACGCCCGCCATGGTAGCGGATGCACCTTTGTTTGGCGAGTTGTGGCCCGATATCCGGGAGCTGATCGAAGACAGCGAAGCGCTGATCGCTCATAATGCCCCGTTTGATATGGGCGTATTGCGGGCTTGTCTGGAGATGGAAATGATCCGGAGTTATCTGCCTCCGCATTTCTGCACGGTGCGTTTGTCGAAGAAATATCTTCCTTTCCTGATCAATCACAAACTGAATACGGTGAGTGATTATTTCGGTATCGAGCTTGATCATCACGAAGCGTTGAGCGACGCGCGGGCTTGTGCCAAAATCCTTCTTGAACTCAATAAAATCATCACCGATTAATCGTATTGCCGAATGTATCTCCGCTTTGTAGCGGCGATGCAATTCACTCTATCCAATATCCGACGAATATGAAAAAGCTGATCATCTGTCCGGCCGAATTTACAACGAGTCTTGCCTTGCCCTACGCCGAAGAAGGGATCAAGGCCGGTTTCCCGTCGCCCGCGCAGGATTATATGGAGTTGGCCATCGATTTGAACAAAGAATTGATCCCGCATCCGTATTCTACTTTTTATGGACGCGTGGTGGGCGATTCGATGAAAGATGAGGGAATCGAGCAAGGAGATATCCTGGTGATCGATAAATCGCTCGAACCGATGGATAATGATCTGGCGGTATGTTTCATCGACGGAGAGTTTACCGTAAAGCGAATCCGTATTGAAACGGACGCCGTTTATCTCGTGCCCTCCAATCCTGCCTATCCGGTGATAAAAGTCACTGCCGAAAATGATTTCCTCGTGTGGGGAATCGTAACCTATACGATAAAAAAGAACCGAAGAATACGCTGATGTACGGACTGATCGATTGCAACAATTTCTACGTGTCGTGTGAGCGCGTGTTCAATCCGGCTCTCAACGACCGTCCCGTATTGGTCTTGTCCAATAACGACGGATATATCATCGCGTGCAGTAATGAAGCGAAGCGATTGGGTGTGAAGCGTCGTCCCGTCTATCAGTTCAAGAAAGAGATCGAGCTGTATAACATGGCCGTATTCTCGAGCAACTATACCTTATACGGCGATATGTCTACCCGCGTCATGTCTGTTTTGAGTACGATGGTGCCCGATATCGAAGTTTATTCGATCGATGAGGCCTTTATCAGCTTCGCGGGGTTTGACGATCCGCTCAGTTTGGGGCGTGAGATCGTTCGGCGCGTTTCTAAAAGCACCGGGATACCGGTGAGTCTGGGGATTGCTCCTACCAAAACGTTATCGAAGATCGCCAATCGGTTTGCCAAGAAATATCCGGCCTATAACAACGTTTGCATCATCGACGATGAGGAGAAGCGGATAAAAGCGTTGAAGCTGACTCCGGTAGGCGACGTGTGGGGAATCGGGCGAGGCGTATCGAAACGATTGTTGAGCCGGGGCATCGAAACGGCTTATGACTTTACGAATCTGCCTCAAGATTGGGTCCGTAAGAATATGACCGTCGTAGGGGAGCGCACCTGGAGCGAACTTCGTGGGATTCCCTGCATCGAGATGGAATGTACGCCACCCTCTAAAAAGCAGATCTGCATATCCCGCTCGTTCGGAAAAATGATAACCGATCCGATCAACCTGTCTGAAGCGATCGCGACCCATGCCGCCGCCTGCGCCCGAAAGTTGCGCGACCAGAAGGCGTATGCCGTCTCCATGATGATCTTTATCCATACCAATAATTTTCGGAGCGATCAGCCCCAATATTATAAGAATGCCATCATCAACTTTCCGGTGCCAACCTCCGACAGTACCGAAATCGTGAAAGCGGCGGTCGAGGCGTTGCGCCGAATTTATCTGGAGGGCTATCTTTATAAGAAGGCGGGAGTGATCATCACCGAACTTACCAAGAACGTACAATTGAATATCTTCGATACGGTCGATCGGGAGAAACGAGCTCGACTGATGGAGGCGATCGATCATATCAACGATAAGTACCGGGCTCAGTTAAAAATAGCGACTCAGGGAAACGGTCGGGACTGGAAGCTGAAACAAGAACAGCTATCGCCCGCTTATACGACCAATCTGAACGATATCATCCAAATCAAATAAATAAGGAAAGCCGGTTCGTTGCCATTCTCGCAAGGGGCAACGAACCGGCTTTCTTCGGTATTTTTATTGTTTTGAAGCGATCCTTCCATGCGGATCCGTCTTCAGTACGGTCCAATCGGTTAATAGAGCCCGAACGTCGTCGAAAGCACCTGGAATTCGGTGCGACGATTGATCTGATGGGCGATCTCTTGTTCTTCCGGCGAAAGGGTGAGGATGAACTCTTCATCAAGCACCTGGCCTTCGGGTAAGAACGGATGGTTGCGGTTGATGATCTTATCGACCGTTTTCGGGCGAGATTCGCCATAACCCACCGGAGTCAGACGCGCCGGATTGATTTTACCTTCAATCAGATAATCCACCACCGATTGCGCTCGGCGGGCAGAAAGTTTATTGTTGTATTCGTCATTACCGATCATATCGGTATGAGCTGCCAGTTCGATGGTTACGTTCGGGTTGTCGTTGAGCAGTTCGATCAGTTCGTTGAGAGCCGTTTTCGATTCCGGGCGCAACGTAGCCTTGTCGAAATCATAGAATATGTTTTCGATCAATACCGGTTTCGAAATGGAAGCGAGTTCGAAATCAACCTGATATACCGCGTCTTCCTCTTCGCTGTCGGAGCGGAACTCCTCTTTATCGTTCAGATATCCCGGCGCCCCCGCCATCATCACATAATCCATGCCCCGATCGATATTAACTTCAAACGTACCGTCGTTTTTCGCAACGATCTTATGATTGGCACCATTCTTTCCGACCACGCGCACGATGGCATTCGCTACCGGTTCTTCATCGCGATCCCATACCGTGCCGATAATCTTGATTTTGATGGAAGGCAGTAGAAACGAATAGATATGATCGTATCCCCGCCCGTCGTTTCGGTTGGAGGCGAAAAAGCCCTCTTCTTCCTCCTTATTATAAAATGTCATACCGAAGTCATCTCCCGGAGAGTTGATCGGTACGCCCAGATTCTCAATGTGCCATATACCCCATTCGTCCTCACGCGCTTTGAAGATATCCAATCCGCCCAAGCCCGGATGGCCGTTGGACGAGAAATACAGGATTCCGTTTTGCCGAAACGTCGGAAACATCTCATCTCCTGCCGTATTGATCTGATCGCCCAGATTCTCAACGGGGCCCACGCCCGAGTTGCCCAATGGAGCGCGCCAGATATCCACGCCGCCTTGTCCGCCCGGCATGTCCGAAGCGAAATAGATGTATTTGTCATCGGGCGAAATGGCAGGATGAGCGAACACCGAGAACGTATCTTTGGCGATTTCCAGTTTAGACGCCTCGCCCCACTGGCCACCCGTACGGTGCGATACGAAGATCTCGGTCGACGTCGGGTATACCGCGTCGCGGCGTGCGCGGCTGAAATACATCGTGTTGCCGTCCGACGAGAAAGCCGGAGTGCCTTCGTCGAATTCGGTATTGATGCTACCCTCTATGGGTTCGGGGCGTTGCCAGATCCCTTTCTCATCTTTCTTGCTGGAATAAATATCGTTGAATTTCAAGCCGGTGATGTCGCTTTTGTCATTTCCGGTCGCTTTATCGGTCGATGTGGTCAGATACAATTGATCCCCCTCCTTATTCAGCATCGGAGAGAAGTCTGCCCGGCGTGAGTTGAACAGGTCGGCACGGCGCACCTGATAGCGGCTGCGCTGGTTTTTCCGATCGTCCGCTTCCGAAGATCCTTTCAGCCCGTTGACCGCCAACTGATTGTCCGGCGCATATTCCATAAAAGCCTGATAATTGCGGATCGCCTCCTTGTATTTGCCTTCGTTTTGCAGATTGCGCGCCAGATTGAGCGTAATAAGCGAATCGGGATGTTTGTATCGGATCGCGTTCTGATAAGAAGCGCTGGCTCGAGCCGGAATATTCAGTTTCTCATAGCAGATACCCATTTGCCGGGCGATCTGGGCGCGAAGCTCTTTTTCTTTGGCCGGCGAGGTCTTGTTATAAACCTTGCGATAGGTATTGGCTGCGGCAAAATATTCTCCTCGCCTGAATTGCGCTTTGGCCGTGGAGAGTTTGGCCGTTCCGCACGTAACGACAAAAGAAGACAGAATGAAGATAATAAGGTAAACGGAGAACTTTTTCAACGCCAGAGAGTTTTATTTTCAATAGACGCAAAA
>CAMTOW010000077.1 GCA_947074245.1 uncultured Bacteroidales bacterium
CCCGTAAACTAACCACTGCGCAGATCGATACGCTGGTGCAACAAAGCGGTTCATCGTGGATTTTATCATTAGAAACTCTTCCATATCAGATCTATATGACAGAGAGTCAGATAAAAGACTTTAATATGACTTGTATAACTTTAGAAACGATATTACGACCATATTTATGTTTGTATGATACAAGGGACAGTCAGATAAAAAAAGAATATATATTGACAGATACATTACGCTGGGAAGGATATGATAACGATTTGCAAAATGCGTTTCTGAAACTACCCGATATTTCGACTTGTCTGACTGATGCCGCATTTCTGATGGGGGAGGTGTGTGGTAAAAAATGGTTGCCTGTCAAGACTGAAGAAACCCGGTTTTTCATTTCTACAAATGATCCGGCCATGCGTGAAGCTGAATATTTCTTGAAACAAGGTCAATTTGAAGAAGCATATTATATGTGGGAACATATTTTTGAGAGCAGCAAACGAGAGCAACACCGAATCTACTCATCGTTTAATCTGGCAGTTCTTTTGGAAACACAGCATCGCCTTGAAGAAGCTTTAGTCTGGTTGAACAAGTGTGATGAGATTAACCCCGAAAAGGTCGTTATAAGAGATTTCGATATTCAACAATATCAAAATTTGTTGACCGAACGGATTCGCCAAAAAGAACTTTTGCGTCAGCAGGGAGTTATCGAATAACCCCAACGGCGGTTTACTTTCTTTTACTTTAAACCCATCCAGGAGAGTTGATATTTCAAAGACTTTCCAGATTAGATAAAATCTGCCTTAGAGACATGTGTGAATATGTTTTTAAGGCAGATTTGCTATTTACGAATAATAACAAAATGCTTTGTTTTTTCTCAAAACAATCTAAGGGCACATCGTGTTAATAGGGTATAAGCGTATTTTACGTCTCATCTCTATAATAACAACACCATGAAGGCAGGCATAAAAGGATTGATATTGATGGTAATCATGATCTTCATGATTACAGGTTGTCTTCCGCAGCTTGTAAATGGAGGTTATGATAAATTTCATCTTGATGCATTTAAGTACAATACGTTTCGATTGGTAACACCAAAAGACGGTTCTCTTCCGGCTGATATGACATTGGATGATTATAATATCATCGCAGAGTCGATTCGGGCGGAGATGCTTAAACGCGGGTTTCGTGAGGCGGAGGATGCTCCGTTGTTTATCAACATCGGTTTGACAACCGGAATGAAACCGGATATGGAGGGACAGTTTCCCAAAGGCGCATATCCTGTATTCATTGCTTCCCGAAATGATTATTTGAATTCTTATTCCTATTCGGGTAATGATCTTTCCAAATGGTTGGAGCCCGGTAAGATCGTTTTGGATTTGGTAGATGCAATTGATTTTAAATACATGTTCTCATTGACAACCGATGGCGTTTTGGATATGAAAACAGGTAAGATCAAAAAAGAAAATATATCGTTTTTGATAACGAGTCTTTTACGGGATTTAAAGATTCGCAATATAAATGAAGCTTCGGTGTTCGATTAACTTGTCGATTCGAAGATCGTTTGATCTTGCTTTTCGATACCATTTTGTAGCAGAATGATGCAGAGACTCTAATACTTAAATCTAAATATCCGATTTATGAGAATGAGAAAAAAAGAGCTTGACTCGGATTGGTATATTCCGAATCAAGCTCTTTTAAGTTGATAGTCTTTTCTATCCGGGATGATAATGCGTAAATGATCTGATCTTGCCGATCGAACTCGGTTCTTATTATTCCGTTTTCGGTTAGTATTCCGGTTAAGATCGGTTTATGTTATTTTACGATTCATCTCAATATCCGGATTAATTGAATTATTTCACTTTCAAATTCCTTCTGCCTAGCAATTCGCTGAAAAGGGCCAATCGCTCTTCATCCGGTCCTGCGAAGAAAGAGATTCCCGCCGCACCAGCATCCAACGCATGAGCGCAAGCATCGGTAAAGTTGTCTTTGATATCCGGGAAATATAATCCGGAATATACTTTTCCGCGACCGTTAAGGGTTTTTACACTCTCTTCCGTCGATACTCCAATCCAATCAACACCTTCATTATAGAATCCGTTGTAGATCATTGGGAAGTAGGCATCCAGGTTCCAATTGCCCCAATCCTGGCGTACCATACGTTTCGCCATAGATGGTCCCGGGAATACTGCAGCCGAGATTGGTTTACCAACAGCATGGACTTCATTTGTGATTTGTGCAACCACATTCGTTATGGCATTTAGTCGGAAGTTGATCCAAGATTGACTTTCCATCGGATATTGGATATCCATCGGATCGACGCCTTTTAGCTCTTTGTATTTGCGACGACATGTCTCGCAATAACAATAATCATATTCGGGCAATTCCTCTTTTTGGGTAATGCCGTAGTTTTTCCAAAGCCCTACGGGAAGGATAACATCCGGAAAACGAACATAATCGAGATGGATTCCGTCGATATAAGATTTCTCAGCCTCCTTTACATAATCCTCAACGAGATATTTTACGAAATCCTCATTATTGGGGCATGCAAAACGGTAATACTGAACATAAGCCGGCTTATCCCAAGAAGATTCACCTTTTCTGTTTTTGGCATACCAATCGGGATGATTTTTCATGATGTATTCATCTCCGCGATTCATCGTCCACTTCCAACGATGAGCTTCTAAGCCACACTCTTTAGCCATCACGAAATGACGTTCGCTGTCATTCTCAAACATGATTCCGGTAATGCCGTGTGCCTTCAACATCTGAAAACGCTTCTTGTAATCGGCGTCGCTGACATTCGGATCGACATGCATCCAGATCCAGTTTTTGATAAAACCGTTTCCAGATGTGTTTCCTGCGGTTTTCTTGTCATCCGATGCCGTGCAACCGGTAAGGAGCGTGCCACCCATTCCGGAGGCTAGAGCTGCCGTACCCAATCCGAGTGTCTTTAAGAATGTTCTTTTGTCCATGGTTTTAAATTATAATGTGATTAAGTGATTGTATTATAAGATTTATAAAGAGCGAATATGTCCTTGATTATTGATGACCCAAGTTTGTTTTCCATCCGGTGAGGTTGCAGTCATTTCAAAGGTGCGAGATGTGGTTTCGATATTGATTTTCCATGATTCGCCACGGAACTCCACGATATCGCCTTTTAGACCCAATTGTTTTGGATTGATGCCAAATTTGCCATTTTTCGCTTTCAGATCCTTTTGTTTGTAATACATACTCCAAAGCAAATCTTTGCCATTGTCGTAAATAGGATATACGAATGATTCGTTCGATGTGCCGACGATAGAAGGAGAGAAATACAGGTATCCCCAGCGTTCGGGCATGTGCATGCTGATAAGTCCCTGTTCAGACCACACCCAGTTATATTCCGGTTTGTAGTTGCCTTTTTCATCTTTGATACGTTCGTATCGACCGTTTTTGAATTCATGATCCCACTGAACACGTGAGAAGTTGATTCTCCAATAATTGCCCGCTTTCATCGGATTGTTGAATTCAAAACGAAGCGCTTTCTGTGGAATCGCCATTTCTACAGTCCATAGGGTGTCTTTATCATTCGGGTTGTTGAGTGTTCCCTGGATATGACTTTTGATTTTCATGTCTTCACAATCCCAATGGAAAATTACGGCACCGCCGTCGCGGTAAGGTTTCTGAAGAAATAGATCGAAGATCGTATTGATCGCATTGGTTTCGATTTCATAATAGTTATGACCATCACCATCCGGATCGATGAAAACCTCGAAGTCATTGTCATAATAAACGATGGTATCTTTCTGATGCAGGTTTGCCATGAGGTGATCTTCATTCAGAACGGCGGCGATATACAAATAATCATCGTCCCAAAGCATTTTAACTTGAGTGTCGTGATAAGGTAAAGGACGTTTATCACCTTCGATATCTACAAACGTATCCGTGAAAGGAGCTTTCGACCAAGCCTGTTCGTCGAGCAGTCCGTCGATTTCGATCGGTTCGTCTGTTCGGTAGCAGACATATCCTTTTGGTCGGATCTGTAGGTGATTGTATTCGGATAAAATCTGTGCAGATACAGATGAAGATAGTACGGCTAACACAGCCGGAAACATCAATTTTTTCGGAAACATAACGATGAGTTGTTTTGTCGGTAATAATTGAGTGATGAATAAAGACGGGTCATTTTGATATTTTAGAAATAGAGAATATACCCGAAATACTTAATGCCCCAAATATAGGCTATTTTATGTGAATACGAAAGTCTTGAAAAACAACAGTCCGGATTACGAACGCTGAAGCGTCGTAATCCGGACTGGAAATGGGAATATAATGTCTGGTTCGGATTATCCACGGATCGCTTTAACGCCCGGAAGATCTTTACCTTCGATCATTTCAAGAAGAGCACCACCACCTGTTGATACATAGCTTACTTTGTCAGCCAAAGCAAACTTGTTGATCGCAGCAACTGAGTCACCACCACCGATCAATGAGAAAGCTCCGTTTTCAGTAGCTTCTGCTATTGCAAGAGCGACAGCTTTCGTACCAGCCTGGAATGCATCGAATTCGAATACACCAGCAGGACCGTTCCAAAGGATAGTTTTAGATGCTTTGATAACATCAACCATTTCTTTGATTGAATCCGGACCAAGGTCAAGACCCATCCAGCCTTCAGGTACGTTTTTGTCAGAGCAAATCTGAGTAGCAGCATCAGCAGCGAATTTGTCAGCAGCAACACAGTCCGTAGGAAGAACGATGTTTACACCAAGTTCTTTCGCTTTTGACATTACAGTTTTTGCAGTTTCCAGCATCTCATCTTCGCAAAGAGAAGAACCGATATGTCCGCCCAACGCTTTAGAGAAAGTGAATGCCATACCACCTACGATAAGCAGGTTGTCAACTTTCGTAAGAAGGTTTTCGATGATTGTGATTTTAGAAGATACTTTCGAACCACCGATGATTGCTGTTACAGGTTTTGCAGCTGTTTTCAATACTTTCTCAACTGCTTCAACTTCCTGCTGCATCAAGTATCCGAACATTTTGTCGTCAGATGCGAACAAGTCAGCGATAAGAGCCGTAGAAGCATGTGCACGGTGAGCCGTACCGAATGCGTCATTTACATATACATCAGCAAGTTTCGCCAAGTTTTTAGTAAATGATTTCTGGCTTTCTTTTACCGCTTTTTTAGCAGCCGCTTTTTCTTCGTCAGAAGCATCTTCAGCCAAACCACGAGGTTTGCCTTCTTCTTCAGCATAGAAACGAAGGTTTTCAAGCACCAATACTTCACCCGGTTTAAGATCTGCCACCGCTTTTTCAACTTCAGCACCCTGAGAGTCTGCAACGAATTTTACAGGAGCTCCGATTAATTCAGACAAATGAGCAACGATATGTTTCAAAGAGAATTTATCTTCAGGACCTTTTTTAGGACGACCCAGGTGAGAACCAATGATAACTGATCCACCGTCAGCAAGAATTTTCTGGATAGTCGGTAATGCTCTACGCATACGAGTATCGTCAGTAATCTGCATATCAGCATTCAAAGGCACGTTAAAATCTACACGTACGAATGCTTTCTTTCCGTTAAAATTGAATTTGTCGATTGATTGCATATTCAAAAAAATTTATGTAACTCATTTTCGAGTACAAAATTAAGAAAAAAAAGATATCAAATACCTTTTGCTGTAAGCAAATCGGCCATTTCAGTTTGCACTTTTCCAGCCTCAACGCGTGCAGCATTGGCAAAATTCTCTGTTTTGTCGGCATAAATGATCGCGCGTGAAGAATTTACCAATAAACCGCACATATCATTCATCCCGTAACGCGCTACCTCTTCGAGACTTCCGCCCTGAGCGCCAACGCCAGGAACAAGCAGGAAGTGATCCGGCGCAACTTTACGAATATCCTCAAACAGTTTTCCTTGAGTCGCCCCAACGACAAACATCATCTGGTCTTGAGTTGCCCATGTTTGTGATACGCGAAGCACTTTTTCAAACAGGCGTTCTCCATTTGTATCTTCCGTAAGCTGGAAGTCATGAGAGCCTTTGTTTGATGTAAGAGCCAATACGATAACCCAACGATCGGGGTATACCAAGAATGGTTTCACGCTGTCTTCTCCCATATATGGAGCAACGGTAACCGAGTCGATATCCATGTGTTCAAAGAAACTGCGAGCATACATCTCCGAGGTGTTTCCGATATCGCCGCGTTTCGCGTCGGCAATAATGAATTGATCCGGATAGTTTTCTTTGATGTAGCGAACCGTTTTCTCAAATGCGATCCAGCCGGCTACGCCAAGGCTTTCGTAAAAAGCCAAGTTCGGCTTGTATGCCACGCAAAGATCTGCCGTAGCATCGATAATCGCTTTGTTGAAAGCAAAGATCGGATCCTCTTCGCGCAGAAGGTGTTCAGGGATTTTTTTTATGCCCGTATCCAATCCTACGCACAGGAATGAGCGTTTTTTTTGGATGTTCTCAAATAGCTGTTTTTTATCCATATATTAATGATGCTTTGACTCGTGATCGAGTCGGATAGAATTAAGTCGATTATTTTCAAAAATGAAACTCCAGTCTTCTTCAGCGACAGGTGTATAAGTACGTATACCCAATTTTCGGGCGGTTTGACAGTTGGCCTGCAAATCGTCCAGAAATAAGGTTTCGTCGGGATTCAGATTCGCATCTTTAAGGATGAAACGAAAAATTTCTTCGGAGGGTTTGAGCAGATGAATCTCATTTGAAAGCCAAATCTTTCGGAAGAAGTCGTCTGCTTGATATCCCTTGTAGTTAAACACGTTTTGGGAGCAGAAGTCCCAATGAAGTTCGTTAGTATTGCTTAAAAGAAATACATTATAATGATTTCTAAGATTTAAAAGCAGATCAAGTTTGTATGAGGGAATCTCCTTCAGCATACCAAGCCATGCGTTACGGATCTGATCATCGGTCAGTGGTCGATCAGCGAGAGTCCGTATCGATTCAAAAAACTCAGGAACACTGATCTCACCTTTTTCAAAAGCGTGAAATATTCCCGAATGTTGGGCATCGACGAAGCGTTGTTCGATATCTTCGATTCCCAAATGGCGAAAACGTCGAATACATTCTGCAGGATCCAGATTGATCAAAACGACACCAAGATCGAATATAACGTTGCGGATTTGATTCATTATCGGTAGGGATAAAAGAAAAGCTATCGGAAGAGGAGGGTAAGACTCCACTTCCGATAGCTTTGGATATTATAATTCACTCTCTTTCATGCGTTCAGCGTTTTCAGCGATGATCAGTTGATCGATAACGCCCTGAATTTCGCCTTCCATGATCGCACTCAGATTATATAATGTCAGATTGATACGATGATCGGTCACTCGTCCTTGCGGATAGTTGTAGGTGCGGATTTTAGCCGAGCGGTCGCCCGTCGAAACCATCGTTTTACGTTTCGATGCGATTTCATCCAACCATTTCTGATACTCGATGTTGTAGATGCGCGAACGAAGTTCGGCAAGCGCTTTGGCTTTGTTTTTCAACTGGGACTTCTCATCCTGGCACTGTACGACAATCCCCGTCGGGATATGTACCAGACGTACGGCAGAATAAGTTGTGTTAACAGACTGTCCTCCATTACCGGATGCGCAGAACGTGTCGACACGAATATCGCATTCGCGTACGTCGACATCCACTTCATCCGCTTCGGGAAGTACGGCAACCGTAGCCGCAGAAGTATGTACGCGCCCTTGCGTTTCCGTTTGAGGAACGCGCTGCACGCGGTGAACTCCAGATTCGTATTTGAGCGTACCATACACGTTTTCGCCCGTAACGGTAAAAATTATCTCTTTGAAACCGCCAGAGGTACCTTCGCTTACGGATGTGACCTGTGTTCTCCAACCTTTTGAATCGCAGTATTTCTGATACATTCGATACAGATCACCCGCGAAGATCGCAGCTTCATCACCTCCTGTACCACCGCGAATCTCAACGATTGCGTTTTTATCGTCTTGGGGATCCGCCGGAACCAGTAATAATTTGATTTCCTCCTCCAAAGAAGGAAGTCGGTCGTTATTCATTTCGATCTCCTCTTTCGCCATTTCTCGCATTTCGGGATCAGATCGGAAGAGCACACGTCTGAACTCCAGTCACTCCGGAGAATCTCGTA
>CAMTOW010000078.1 GCA_947074245.1 uncultured Bacteroidales bacterium
GAGTTCAGACGTGTGCTCTTCCGATCTGGATTCCCAGACTTTTGGAGATTCGGATTGCTTCGAAAGAGTTGCTTACGCGCAACTTGTCCATAATATTTTGTCGATGGCGATCAACCGTGTTTTTGCTTACGCCAAGCTTATCGGCGATCTCTTTGCTTCGAAAACCCTGTTCGACGAGATGAAGCACTTCGGTTTCACGTTGGGAAAGGATGGTCGCGTTGCCGTCTTTCACTTTGAAGATCTCGCCGGTGGCGCAGTTTTGGATCATTCCGCGAAACGGTTTTACGGGTTCGTCGGTGAACGGGAAATTATACAGACACAATGCGAGCCACAATGAATTGTTCGCGTCGCCGCTCAGATACAGCGTGCGGTGCAGGATGGAGATATAGATTCCATCGGCGTCTTTCATCCGAATGGACGAATAGGTACGGAAGTTTTGTCGCTGGTTGGGAGTGGTCTTTTTGAGCAACATGAAAAAGTGAAGTTCCTGGATATGTCGCGCAATCAGATCGTCGGGATGGATCCGGTTGTAGATCTCCTCTTCCCAGATGGTATTGATCTGCTGATTGGTACGCTCCAGTCCGAGTTTATCGGCGACGGCTCCGTTGAAAATATAGCTTTTGTCGGCGCGCAGATCGCTCAAAACGGCGATCGAGTTTTCCAAAGCGGCATACGACGCGGCGATTCTTTTGCAATGCTCCAAACGCTCTTCGATTCCCTCGTTGCTGAAATCCTGATTGAACAGATGCTCCTCAAGCTGACTGATAGGATGGTTATTTTTTACCATTGACGACTACTTCTCTTACATTTACCTTTGCAAAGATGGGGAATTAATCACCCCAAAATCTCACATTCTATAAAATATCCGCATGAAAAAATCAAAACTTATCACTGCTTTCGCTGTTCTGATGGTATCAACTTCTTCGATTATGGCTCAACGATTGGATAAAATGCAATGGTTTAACGAACCGGAAAACTGGGAGATCAAATCTCCGACCACGTTCGTGATGCAAACGCCTGCAAAGACCGACTATTGGCGAATCACCCACTACGGGTTTACGGTTGACGACGCGCCGTTTTACTACGCGACCTATGGGGGCGAATTTGAAACGAAAGTAAAGATTACCGGTAATTACAAAACGACGTTCGATCAGATGGGACTGATGCTCCGTATCGATCAGAAAAACTGGATCAAAGCGGGCGTGGAATTCGTAGACGGTAAGTTCAACGTCAGTACGGTAGTGACTCACAATACGTCCGATTGGAGTGTGGTCGAACTCGACAATGCGCCCCGATACATCTGGATCAAGGCGGTGCGCCGTTTGGACGCGGTTGAGGTGTTCTACTCATTGGATGATAAAACGTATAAGATGATCCGCACCTGTTATCTGGAAGACAATTGTCCGGTACAGGTCGGAATTATGGCCGCATCGCCCGACGGAGATGGTTTCGAAGCCATTTTCGATCATTTCGAGGTCAAACCGCTGCCGGATCTTCGCCGAATGGAATGGGCGAAAAAACAGAGTCAGCATTAATCCAAACAAGAAGTTTGATCTTGTCGCCGATATACGCTTTATAAATGATAACTCGAACCGGAAAAGGTCTTGATCTGAATTGATGATCAAGACCTTTTCCGGTTCGGATGACTTCCTGATTGAATCGTCGGGCGACTCTCCGGAAGTTCAATAAGACGGATGATTAAACAGGATACATGTTCTCATACGCGTACCGTCTTTTTATTCTTGAAGAAATTGATTACGAACGGCATCCGGCGCACGATATGGATCATCAGGAAAGGAAGCATGATCAGGCTCACCCGATAATGCCAAAGCCCGATGTGATTTGCGGGCGTGATAGACAGCAGGCCGGATACGACACTCATCAAAAGCAGAGTGAAACCGATCAGCATCGGTTTGTGCTTGGCCGTTCCTTTCAAAACATTCTTAAACCAATAGAGATGGGATTTCACATGCAGGAAGGTGAGAAACAGGAATACTCCGCAAGACAACCAATGGGAATAGGTCCATGCGGTGGCGCTCCATCCGAAGGCAAACCGTTGATGGGCGGTCAGATGAAGAGTGATGCCGGAATAGACGACGGTCAGAAATGAAAAAGTGAGCAACAGATCGGTAACGAACAGACCTTTGCCTTTGGTCAATGAGAATTTTCGCTTCATGTCTTTGTAGTTTTATGATACAAAGGTCTGAAACGAACCTCGACGCGACGATAACAATTGTAAAGAAATACGAATCGGTCAGCGATTTCTGATCCGACTCAGCGAAACCGGAGTGATCCCCAGATAAGAGGCGATATAGTGTTGCGGAACGCGTTGGATGATGTGGGGATATTCTTTGAGCAACTCCTCGTAACGCTGGCGGGGCGTATTCTTAATTCGCGACAGGAAGAGTTTCTGATAAGTATGAAATCGCTCTACCAATTTCCGTTCGTAAGCGAGTCTCACCTCGGGCGAGGAATTGACCAGTTCGAAGAAATCGGTCTGTGGAATGGCACGGATCACCGACGGCTCGATCGTTTCGAGCGAGAACAGGCTCGGAACGGATTCGTACATGCTTTCGAACGAAGCGACTACGCTCCCTTCGAAAAAAAACTGAAAAGTGATCTCTTTTCCTTCGTCGTAAAAAAACAATCTCAAACACCCTTTTTCGATATAATAGATCGTATGCGCCACATCCCCCTCGCGCAACAACAGGGTTTTGGCAGGAAGCGCGCGTTCTTCGAAACGCTCTTTACAGGAGTTCAGAAAAGACAGGTTCTTATCAGGCATAGCGGTCGGGATATGGATCAGGTATTCTCCAAAATTACACATTATCCGAGACAGATCGCACAGCGGCGATCGGAAACTTGAATCCGGATCCGGATCAATCCGATCTGGGTATCCGGATCGGATCAAAAAAAAGGATCTGCCATTTACGCTTCGATATGAATGAAGGTAAACGACAGATCCGGTTTTTATTGAACAAGCTTTATTTTTTGAAAAACAGATCGCAGCTGCTCCGGTTGGGAGGCTTTGGACAAAGCGGCCTCCAACTCTTTGGTGTCCTCTTCGAAACAGACGACATTCGCACAATCGAGCACATGTGCCATCTCGGCTCTCAGAATGAGGGGATCGACATCGAACTTCATACTCAGCTTCTTGAAATGTTTATTCAGCTTATGAACCGCATTGTAGATTTTAGGTTTGACGAGTTCGACCGCCGAATCGGAAAAGCCGACGCTGACATCAAAACTTCGGGTATAATTGGATAAAAACGTATTCCATTTCTCCTCGATCTCCGCTCCCATATAATGCTCCTCCATGAATGCAGGTTTTACGACGGGAATGTCTCCATAAACTTTATAGGTATACTCGACATAGGTCGATTCGCTTTTCTTCGCATTGAGATTATCCTCTCCGCTTGTCGCGGACGCGACAGGAATCAAACACAAAAGGAACAGAGAGGTCAAAAATAAAATTCTACCGGTTTTCATAATCTTTATTTTTTTAGGTTTATCGTTTGTGCCAGATCAACGGGATGCTGAAATCATCACCGCCCATATTCTCTTTGGCCGACTGATAGTTTTTCATGTTGGTGCGCTGGATGGTCATCGGATATTTATACCGACTCGGCATATTATTGCCCGTAGCGATCCCGCTACCGCGCGGGATATGCGGAAGTCCGGTACGGTTGTATTCAAACCATTGCTGCTGATCGCAGAAAAACAAGGCGTAAAATTTCTGTTGCATGATCCGATCCAGCGTCCCGTCGTAATCGGCGGCTTTATTGTCGAAATAATCCGCCGGCATTTCCAGTCCGTAATGCGTAATGGCTGCGGTCACTCCATTGCGATAATGTTGGGAGGCATCTTCGTTTGTGATCCCTTTTTGAGCAAGCTCCGCCAATATGAATTCAACTTCGGCATACGACATCATCTGCAATTTCATCGGCGCGACGCAAAAGCCCTGATTGGGTTGAGAAGCGTTCTTGGACGGCAGTATGGCGTAACCGCTTTCGATTCCATAATATCCCTTTACACCGTCATTGGTAGCTTGAGTGCAAAAGACAGAACGACGCGGATCGTTCCAGGCATTCAACGGATCGATAAAAAACTCGGAATAGACCTTGTAGGAATTGAAATCCTGCGGACGCGTCATCGGCGCTTCTTCCGGAGCCACGCCGGAAATGGATAATGCCGCGGCATCGTCGTTGGATGTAAAAACAGGATATTTGTCGGGATTAGCGACCATCGCCTTCAATTCGGCTTTCGCATTCAGGCCATCGACTTCCGCCACGCGAAGAAGAACTCTCATCCGCAATGAGTTGGTGAACTTCTGCCATTTCAGCAAACCGGCGATCTCGGTCTTTCCGGTCTGATACAAAAGATCTCCGCTGCTATTATAGATCAGTCCCGTCGTCGTATCGTATAGCGAGTTGGCCTCATCCAGCATATCGATCAGATTTCTGTAAATCGTCAATTGAGAATCGAAAGCGGGTGTAAGCAGCAACTCCCCTCCCCGACAGGCTTCCGTCATCGGCACATCACCAAACGAATCGGCAAGCATCTGATAGATCCAACATTTCAATGTGAGTGCGACCGCCTGATAATTGGGCTTTTCATACGAAACGCCTTTGGCATAGATCGCTTCGATATTGTTCAGCCACTTATAGTAGGTGGTCCAGGTACCGTCTCCAACGGCATCGCTCAGCAGCCACCAACCCGTTCCGCTTATGCTGCTCGTTGATACGACACTCTGCATGACCGGGAATGTGAAACTGTTGTAACGACTCCAGTTGTATGAAGCCAATCCGTATAATGTAGGGTTCAGAAACGTACCGGGATTGGCATCCGTAAGCAATGTCGGATCCGTATTGAGTTCGTCAAATGGCATACATGCACCCAAGGAGCAAGCCATGACGATATACATCAATGATTTTTTCTTTATTAGTTGAAGCAGATTCATATTCTTTAGAATGACAGATTAATATTTATACCGAAAGTACGCGTGGTAGGCAACGAGCCGGTTTCGATACCGGAGATGATCGAACTACCGTTTAACGCTGAATTTTCGGGATCGAATAACGGATATTTCGTAAAGCAATGCAGATTGCGCCCGTATACGCCAATTGACGCGGAGGTCAGGAATGTTTTGGATAACAAGGCTTGAGAGAAGTTATAGTCGAATCGAACTTCGCGAATCTTCAGATAAGACGCGTCGAACGAGTTGGTCTCTACATTCGCGATTCGGTAATATTCTTTATAATAACTCTCGATCGTAACTACCTTATCATTGGGGCTGTAGGTTCCGTCGCCGTTGTCAACGACTCCGGGAGCGATCATATAGACGCCGTCCAAAGGTGTCAGTCCCGCATCGGCTATACGTGAGTCGCTAGCCGACATATAATATTCCGTACCCGGCAAACGGCCGTTGAGCGTCTTTTTCAGTTTACCCTGTTCGCACATCTTGTGGTGAGATTGCGAATAGATACGTCCCCCTACCTGACCGTCGAGTTGTATTCCCAAGTGAAAGCCCTTGTAGTTGAAGTCGGTATTGAATCCGCCTTTCCATGCGGGATAAGCTCTTGCCACGAATTCGATTTCATCCGGGCGTTCGGGCAAACCGTTGGCTCCGATGATTACATCGCCGTTTTTGTTCCGTTTCAACTTATACCCCCACAGGTCGCCCGTCGTTCCGCCTTTCTGACCGATGATCGATACGCTTCCGATGCTACTGATCAGCTGGTTTTCGTCTGAACCTTCGGCGAGATAAAGAATCTTGTTTTCATTGCGTGACCAGGTGAGTACCGTACGCCAGATAAAATCGCGTTTTTTGACAGGTATCGCCGTAGCCGACAATTCATACCCACGATTGCGAACGCATCCGGAGTTGATCACGGCACGCGTATATCCCGTAGTCGGGTCGATCGGGGCATCCAGAATCTGATTTTTTGTTTTGTTGTAATAGAAACTGAAATCAAACATTAGGCGACTTTGGAACATTCTGAAATCAAGCCCGGTCTCCCAACTGGTGGATATCTCCGGTTTGAAATCGGGATTATAAAGGGTGGTCGGCATGACGGCCGAACCGGCGAAATCGCTTGCTCCGTAATATTGGGTCGTTTTATAGGGAGCGGCATCGTTGCCCACTTGCGCGAACGAACCACGCACCTTGAACATATTGATCACGTCGGGCATTTCAAAATAACGATCCACCAATACGCTCATGCTTACGGATGGGTAAAAGAACGAACGATTTTGGCTGGGTAGTGTCGAAGACCAATCGTTACGTCCCGTGACATCCAAAAAGATCCGGTCGTTATACGCGAAGTTGGTTGCGAAATACAAACTGTTTACCGCCTTGCGACGTATAGTCGATGTTACCACCGGATCGGAAATACCGTTTGAGAGTTTATAATCGCCCGGATTGATCAAACCGATCACGGCAGCAGAAAGAGCATCGTATTTTTGCCACATCATATTTCCGCCGACCGACGCGTTTACATGCAATCCGTTGGAAAACGTGTTGTGATACGTCAGTAAGGCATCGCTATTCAGCTCATAATCGAATATGTTTTGTTTTTTGAAAAATCCGTTGCCGTATACCACGTCGCTGATCGGGCGGTGCTGTTCGCGCTGATCGGATGTCATTTGAATTCCCGATCGCACCATTACTTCCAAGTTTCGGTTGATCTGGAAGTTGGCACTCAGGCTCGATATATTGCTGTGTTTATCCGAAGGGTTTTCCGCTTCATTCAAGATGAGAAACGGATTTCCGATATACGAGCTGTATGGCTGCAACTGCTTGATCCCCTCCTGCCCCGTACGCCACATCGGACGCAACCAATCCAGATTGACATTCGGATTCTGGAAGATCAGGAAGTAAGCGATCGAATTGCTGTTATAACCGAGCGCCGGGACATTATCGACCTTTCGGTAAGTATAACTTGATTTGAAGTTTAATTTCAGACGGCGGGATAACTGCTGCTGGGAAAATACGGAAGCGGAAACGCGATCGTATCCCGTGTTCGGCAAAATCCATTCGTTCTTGCTGTAGGCGATTGACGCGCGGAACGATCCCTTATCGCTATTGCCCGACAACGCGACCGAATTGGTTATGGTATATCCTTTTTGGAATAAATCTTTACGATTGTTTTTATACGCTACCCAGGGAGTGGCGATCTCCGAACGAGTCTGTGTCTCGGGGTCGAATTGATAGTATTTTTTTGACGGATCAAACCGAACCCCGTAAGCGCTGCTCGTACCGCTCGTACTTCCGTTGCCATTGCCGGCGCCGTATGAGTAGTATTGCTGCCCGGCATATTCGGTACCTTCCTTACCAATCTGAGAGGGCAAACCCTGTCCGAACTCATATTGATAATCGGGCCATCTCATCACATCGTCCATACTGACATTGGCGGTATAGGTCACACCGATCCCTTTGGACTGCTGCCCGGATTTGGTCGTGATAAGCACAACACCGTTGGCGGCACGCGTTCCGTACAAGGCGGTAGCGCTTGCACCTTTCAAAACCTGAATATTTTCGATATCGTTGGGATTTAAATCGCTAAATCCATTCCCATAGTCTACGGACAATTCGCTGTTGCCTCCCGCTCCGTACGCGACGCCGGGATTACTCATCGGACTGCTCAACGGAACTCCATCAACAATAATCAACGCCCCGTTGGCATCCTGATTGAGCGATACGTCACCGCGAAGCGATATTTTCGTAGAGCCCAACGGGCCACCCGCCGAAGAGATCGTAGCGCCGGCTACTTTTCCTTCGAGCGCCGACGACCAGTTGGACGGCATCGTGCTCATGATATCTTCTCCCTTCACGTTTTTTGTCGAATATTCGAGGCCTACTTTTTCTCCTTTGACTCCCAAACCCGCTACGTCCATACCCTTCCACCGCCGTGAATTATCCTCCCTTTTGACTTGGATCGTGTTCTTTCCCTTGCATATGCCCTGTTTGTTCTTCATACCGACACGCCTTTAATCCCTTCTGACTTCTTTGGTAATCAGTTCATTTCTGCATCCCCACTAGTCGT
>CAMTOW010000079.1 GCA_947074245.1 uncultured Bacteroidales bacterium
TAAAACGATCAGCGGTAAAATCCGAAGAGTCGAAATTCGACAAAAAAGCGATAAAAAAGGTTTATAAGTCTTTTATACGAACCAATAAACCCTATTATTGTTAGTTTTACAGGATTATTGTATAAAATCGACTGCACACGTAAATCTATCTGTTATGAAAGAGCAAGACCACAAAAACTGGTTTGTAAGCACATCCGAACTGGAGAATCAGCAAATCGTCACACGAGGACGACGCAATCTGACTCAGGTAATGGATAGCGGCAAATACAGCGAACGCATCGAAATCGAATGGGATTATAAACCCATTTCGCCCGATGGTATGCCGACCAAAGAGCAAGATTTGTTCATGAACGAGGTTGCCTTTAAACTTGCCGATGCTCTTGAAGCGGAAGCAGTAGGTTATCTGACAGCTACCTATACGGGCCGATCGAAGTTTTTCATGGTGTTCTATACGAACGATGTACAACGTTTCGCAGAGATATTGCACCAGGTTTTAAACGCTTACGAGCAACTCCCGATCCAGATCGGAAGAATCGAAGACCCAACCTGGGAGGATTACCGAGCGATGCTCGCCAGTAACGGAATGACAGAATAGAAATTTCCAGAATACATCCTAACGAAGAACGCCTTGCCGCGAAGAACCTAACTCTTTGCGTCGTGGCGTTTTTTGCATAATAAACAATCAATCACTATGATTCAAGCCGACGACATCACATTACGGGACTGGCTTCCCTCAGACGCCGCTGCCCTTGCATCGAATCTGAACAATCCGTCCGTTGTACGGTATTTGACCGAGATGATCCCTATGCCCTATACGATCTCGCATGCACGGGTATTCATCGGAATGAATAATTTCGGTCATTTTCAGATTTCCAGAGCGATACTTGTTGATGATATACTGGTGGGAGGAATCGCAATCAAACCTCAGGAAGACATATGGAAACCCGGAGCCGAACTCCGCTTTTTCCTGGGAGAACCTCATTGGGGAAAAGGAATCATGCCCCGGAGCATTCGTAAATTCATAACCTTTGCGTTCGCCAATTACGATTTCGAACGATTTTTTTGTCATACCATTGAAGAAAACACAGCATGCATGCGCGTACTCGAAAAAGCGGGATTCCGAAAGGAAGGCGTACTCAGAAACGCCATCTCCAAAGACGGGAAACTGTATAATTCGGTATTGTTCAGCATCATTCGAAGTGAAATACAAATTACTTAATTATGACATATCGTTTTAAACGTATCGCCGTAAAGATCGGGAGCAATGTGCTTACCCGCAAAGACGGTACACTGGATTTTACACGCATGTCGGCATTGAGCGATCAGATTGCCGCACTGCACAAAGCCGGCATCGAAGTGATCCTGATCTCTTCGGGCGCGGTCGCTTCGGGACGAAGCGAACTCAAAACCTCTAAGAAACTGGATGCCGTATCCTCGCGTCAACTCTTTTCAGCGGTTGGTCAGGCAAAGATGATCAACCGGTATTACGAACTATTTCGAGATCACGGAATCTCCTGCGGCCAGGTTCTGACCATGAAGGAGAATTTCGGAACACGCCGTCATTATCTGAATCAAAAGAACTGCATGGAGGTGATGCTCGAAGAGCATGTCATCCCGATCGTGAATGAAAACGATACGATCTCGGTGACCGAATTGATGTTTACCGATAACGACGAACTTTCCGGTCTGATCGCCAGCATGATGAACGCGAGCGTGTTGATCATCCTAAGCAATATCGACGGCATCTATACCGGCAACCCATCCGATCCGAATTCGGAAGTGATCCGCGAAATCGTACCGGGCAGAAGCGATATCTCATCCTATATCCAAACATCCCGATCCTCATTCGGACGAGGCGGTATGATCACGAAATACAACATCGCCCGTAAGGTGGCCGAAGAGGGTATCGAAGTGATCATCGCCAACGGAAAAACCGACGATATCCTTTTGAAATTGCTCGAAAAAGGGTCTTCACAGATATGTACCCGCTTTCTTCCTTCGGATAAACCGGTATCCAGTATCAAAAAATGGATTGCACATTCGGAAGGATTCGCCAAAGGAGAGATTCACCTCAACGAAGGTGCTACGGAAGCGATACGCGGCGAAAAAGCCGTAAGTATTCTGCCTATCGGAGTCACACGGGTCGCCGGCGACTTCGAAGCAGACGATATCGTTCGGATATTCGATGCATCCGGTACGCAGATCGGTGTCGGGAAAACATCATTTGACAGCGAAAAATGCCGCTCCCTGACCGGCACCAAGGGAGCAAAACCCCTGGTACATTACGATTATCTCTATTTGGATTGATAAAATGAATACGATACAACCCCTTTTACGCCAAGCGCGTCAAGCATCACACAGCCTGCTGATGCTACAAAACGATACGATAAACAACGTTTTATCGGCATTGGCGGATGCCGCCGTCGCGAATACCGACCGGATTCTGGCTGAAAACCAAAAAGATCTGGATCGGATGGATCCTTCCGATGCCCGTTACGACCGACTTATGCTTACCGCTGAGCGGATCGCCGGTATCGCCGCGGATATCCGCAACGTGGCCTCTCTCCCCTCTCCTTTGGGTAAAACACTCGACGAACAGATACGGCCCAATGGGATGCGGATCCGGAAAGTCAGCGTACCGTTCGGTGTGATCGGTGTGATCTACGAAGCGCGTCCCAATGTGAGTTTCGACGTTTTTTCACTTTGTTTCAAAACCGCCAACGCGTGTATTTTGAAAGGAGGCACCGATGCGGAATACTCCAACCGGGCTATCGTCGAAGTGATCCATCAGACATTACAGCGTTTTGACATCGATCCGGCCGTATGCACCTTATTGCCATCCACACGCGAAGCGACTGCCGAATTGTTGAAGGCAAACGAGACGGTAGATCTGATCATCCCGCGCGGAAGCAGCTCTTTGATCAACTTCGTACGTGAAAACGCAACCGTTCCGGTTATCGAAACGGGTGCCGGGATATGCCATACTTATTTCGACAAAAGTGGCGATACAGCCAAAGGAGCATCGATCATCGAGAATGCCAAGACTCGACGCGTCAGCGTATGCAATGCGTTGGACTGCCTATTGATCCATAAAGATCGATTGATTGATTTAAGCACTCTCGTTTCGGGCATGGCAAGCAAGAATGTGATTATATTTGCGGATGCTGCATCTTTCGATGCTCTTGTCGGACATTACCCGACCGAATTGCTGCAAAAAGCGGATGAAGACAGTTTCGGAACCGAATTTCTCGACTACAAGATGGCTATCAAAACCGTCGGCGATATCGGGGAAGCGTTGGAGCATATCCGTCGTTATTCATCCAAACACAGCGAATCGATCGTGGCAGAGGATGATTCGGCACAGGACCTGTTCCGCCGCATGGTCGACGCAGCCTGCGTCTATACCAACGTATCCACGGCATTTACCGACGGAGCGCAATTCGGATTCGGAGCCGAGATCGGCATCAGCACGCAGAAACTGCATGCGCGCGGACCGATGGCGTTGGCGGAGATCACTTCCTATAAATATCTGATCGACGGCGACGGACAAATCCGATCCAATTAACATCACAATACTCTATCATGAAGAAAACGATCTCTATCATCACAGGCTGCCTCGCTGCAGCCTCTGTTTTTGCTCAAGACTTCGATCGATATTTCGACTCGAGCGCTTTGCGCTTCGATTATTACCGATGCGGAAATAGCCAGAACGAACAGATCTTCGAAGACTCTTTTCATAAAGAAGCGATGTGGGGTGGCAACCGTGTCAATCTGATCGACACGCTCAATCGAGGTGAACACCAAGTGCGTGTCTATGATCTGGAGACGAACGAGCTGATCTTTTCCGACGGTCATAATTCGCTCTTTCAGGAATGGCGCACATTGCCCGAAGCGAAAAGGAAACTGAAAGCTTTTCCGGAAGCGTTCACGATGCCGTTTCCGAAACGTCCGGTTCGAATCGAATTCCTGAGCAGAGATCGTAAAGGGGTATTTCATCCCGTCTTCGAAACGGAGGCGTATCCGAGCGATCGTTTCATCTCCAATGAGAAAAGACCGTATCAACCGATCGACATCCAGATCACAGGCGATCCGGCACAACGGGTCGATATCGTCCTCTTATCGGAAGGGTATACCGAAGGGCAACGTGAGCTTTTCGAATCGGATTGCCGGAAATTTGCCGACGAACTGTTCTCGTTCTCTCCCTACCGGGAGAACCGGAACCGGTTTAACGTACGTGGCGTGTGGAAAGCATCTGTCGATTGCGGACCCGATATTCCGGGAGATTCGGTTTGGAACAACACCGTTTTGAACGTATCGTTCTATACCTTCGATTCGGAACGCTACCAAATGACCTATGATTATCGGAAAGTAAAGGAAATGGCAGGAACCGTTCCCTATGATTTCATCTACATCCTTTCCAATACGCAGAAGTACGGCGGAGGTGGAATTTTCAATTTCTACGGAATCGGCTCGTCTGCCAATCCGGGGCTCGCGGCAAAAGTACATGTTCATGAATTCGGGCATCTTTTTGCCGGACTTGCCGATGAGTATGCCGACAACGGCTGTACCGAAGAACTGTATGTGACGGACGTTGAACCCTGGGAACCGAACATAACCACGCTGGTGGATTTCGACCAAAAATGGAAACATCTCGTAGCCGACGACACGCCCGTTCCTACACCAATCGACAGCGCATATCAAAGCGTAGTCGGGGTTTACGAAGGTGCCGGCTATATGACGAAGGGAATCTATCGCCCGATACAGAAATGCCTGATGCGTGAATTCGGAGGCGTAGAAGAGTTTTGCCCGGTCTGTACAGAGAGTATCATCCGGCAGATCGACCGGATCTGTCAATAAATAAGATTCAATTAATCTAACCTGATAATTTTTGAAAGAATGAGAAACTTCACGAGTGTCCATGATCTGGGCAATCTTCAGGAAGCGTTGAAAGAAGCGCTGGAAGTAAAAGCGAATAAGTTCGGCTATCAGCATTTGGGTAAAAACAAAACGTTGCTGATGATCTTTTTCAATTCGAGTCTGCGTACACGACTGAGTACGCAAAAAGCCGCGATGAATCTGGGTATGAACGTCATGGTGCTTGACGTGAATCAAGGAGCGTGGAAACTGGAGACCGAGCGCGGAGTAATCATGGACGGAGACAAACCCGAACACCTCTTGGAGGCAATCCCGGTGATGGGCTGTTATTGCGATATCATCGGTGTGCGCGCGTTCGCTCAGTTCGAGAACAAAGCAGACGATTATAGCGAAAAAATCATCAATCAGTTCATTCAATATTCGGGACGCCCCGTGTTCAGCATGGAAGCCGCTACGGGACACCCGCTCCAGGCGTTCGCCGATATGATTACGATCGAAGAGCATAAGAAGAAGAAGCGTCCGAAAGTGGTTCTTACCTGGGCTCCTCATCCGCGAGCATTGCCTCAGGCCGTACCCAACTCATTCGCGCAATGGGCCGTTGCCGCAGGTTATGAAGTAGTCATCACCCATCCGGAAGGATACGAACTGGACGAACAATTCACAAACGGAGCTACGATCGAATACGATCAGGCGAAGGCTTTTGAAGGCGCGGACTTCATCTATGCGAAAAACTGGGCCGCATTCGCCGATCCGAATTACGGAAAGATCCTTTCTACCGATCGAAGTTGGACGGTTGACGAAGCGAAGATGGGATTGACCGATCAGGCCTTTTTCATGCACTGTCTGCCCGTTCGACGCAACATGATCGTAACAGACGATGTGATCGAATCAGAACAGTCGCTTGTCATACCCGAAGCTGCCAACCGGGAGATCTCGGCGGAGGTGGTTCTGAAACGGTTGCTGGAGGGACTGGAGGGGTAAAAGCATACTTCTGCTATATTCCGGTATTCATATAAAACAAAAACGGAGACATCCCGATTGGGTTGTCTCCGTTTTTTATTGAATTTAATAGGTATTACTGTGATACACTTCCATCCGCATTATTGTAATAATCATTGTCAATCGACCATGGTTTCAATATCGGAGGATAAGGATTCTGCTCCGAAGCCGAAATCATATTGTTTTCATTGATTTCCGGCAAAGGAATCTGAAGAACGAATGCCTGATTCTGAATATCCGCATTGAAGCGATATGCAGCCTGGAAGTTCGTTCCTACATATCCGCGTTTGATCGGACGGTTGGTACGTTTGCAATCAAACAATCCGAAACCTTCGCCCCAAAGTTCGATACGACGTTGGATTCTTACTTCATCAGCCGTAGCGGAAGAGATAGAAGGATCTTCCGAATATCGGTTTTTCAACAATTCGCTCAGCATCTGTCCCGCCATCGCCTCATTGCCTTGTTCGGCGTAAGCTTCAGCCTGAATCAGATACATTTCAGCTGCACGCATATAAAGGATATCCCCTTCGAAGTTATCATAATAACCGAATTTCGTATTGAACAAACTGTCCGGATTCGCAACGATTGAATCACGTTTGCCATCCGCAGTTTTGCCCATCATGGTTTTGGTTCGAATACGTTCTTTCTCAAGTCCTTTTCATTCATTTGCTCATACAAAGAAAAAGATGTTACTCCAAAAGATTATCAAGATCTGAAGGCAGAACTTGCGAAGTTGCAAAAGGAATTACGTAAGGAGAAACTACGGGCCGATTTCTATGAAGAGATGGTAGCCCATGGGAAAGAAGTTTATGGTATTGATTTAAAAAAAGCTGGCACCAAGTAGCTCGCAGGCTTCATGTACGAGAGAAGAGCCTTTATCAAGTCGTCTCTTTATGTAAGCTGCTTGGTGTAAGCAAACAAGCCTATTATAAACACGGAGATGCTCAACTGCGTAAGTTGGCTCAGGAGGCTTTTGTAGTTGAGTTTATAAAAGAGATCCGCAATAAAGATCCCGGAATCGGAGGAGGTAAGCTCTGGCAGATGTATCAGGAGCGCTTTGGAATAGATCATAGCGTGGGTTATAATCGATTTTATGACATCATCGAAAAATATGATTTTAAGGTTCGCAAACGAAAGAGAAGAGTGATAACAACAAACTCAAATCATGGATTGCCTATTTATCCTAATTTGATAAAAGAACTCATAGCCCATCGACCCAATCAGATTTGGGTAAGTGATATCACCTATATTCCCTTTTGGTTAGACCCTGAAAATAATCATTATGAATTCTGTTATTTATCCCTTATTACGGATATCTATACCAAGAAGATCGTTGGTTATTGTGTAGGTGAAACGCTGGAAGCGAAATTTACATTGAATGCTCTTACTATGGCTTTGGAGGAAATGGGTAATAAGCCGGGGAATGGTCTTATCCATCACTCTGACAGGGGCATACAATATGCTTGTTGCCTTTATACGGATGTATTAAAGAAGTATGGTATACAAATCAGCATGACGGAAAGCGGCAACCCCAAAGATAATGCTGTAGCAGAACGTATTAACAATACGATAAAAAATGAACTGTTAATGGGAGTCCAATTATATAGTATTGACGATGTACGTATGGCAATACGTCTTGCTGTCAACTTTTACAACAAGGAACGCCCCCATATGAGTTTGAATGGACTTACGCCTTATCAAGCTTCTAATCACAGAGGATATATACCTAAAAAATGGACTAGCTATAGAGAATTAGCCATAAAAAATAAGTTTTGTCTTTAAGAAATGAGTATCATCAAATATATTTAATGATAGAAAAACATAGATAAATGGGATAACGTTAAGGACAACCTTCGAGTTATCTAATATGTTTTAAGTAAACCATATATATGATTAACTCATTACTAGGACAACTTCTTCCAGAAATAACGACTTCTGTGTCAACGGAAGGCATGAATAATTATTAATCGAGTCAACTGAGCTTATCAATAATCATTTTTGTAGTCAACTAAAATCATTAAACTACAATTGAATCTGCAACACACACCTGAACAGAAACGGTTCACTCGGCAGTAAATACGCATTCAAAAAGAAGGAAACGATTATTTACTCGCCTCTTCATATGCATTTATACACGATGAAATGAAAGATA
>CAMTOW010000080.1 GCA_947074245.1 uncultured Bacteroidales bacterium
TTCTCGGAGGTTTCGTTCGTGTTATATTTCTTGAACGAAACTCAAAAGATATCGATGTCGTTACGGTAGGAAGTGGTATAGAACTGGCAACTTCCGTCACCGATCGACTTGGTAAAGGAGCTCATCTATCTGTTTTCAAAAATTTCGGTACCGCTCAGGTTAAATATTATGATCTAGAAGTAGAGTTTGTGGGAGCCCGTAAGGAATCGTACACTCGCGACTCTCGGAAGCCGATTGTAGAAAACGGTTCTCTGTCAGACGATTTGAACCGCCGTGATTTTACCATCAATGCGTTGGCGATATGCCTCAACCCCGACCGATTCGGAGAGTTGATCGATCCTTTCGACGGATTGGACGATATGGAAAAAGGAATAATCCGTACGCCATTAGACCCGGACATCACCTTTAGCGACGATCCATTACGAATGATGCGTGCCATTCGTTTTGCCACCCAGCTCAACTTTAAAATTGAAGACGATACATTCGATGCGATTCGTCGTAACAAAGATCGGATATTGATCATTTCCGGTGAACGGATTATCGATGAACTAAACAAGATCATGAAGTCTAAAAAGCCGTCTATCGGGTTTTTGCTTCTTGAAAAATCAGGGTTGCTTGGTATTATTTTTCCGGAACTTCAATCGTTGAAAGGCGTAGATAGTAAGGAAGGAAAAGGTCATAAAGATAATTTTTACCATACGTTGGAGGTTTTAGACAATTTATCGTCCATGACGGATAATCTTTGGTTGAGATGGAGTGCATTGTTACATGATATCGGGAAGCCGTCGACAAAACGTTATGATAAAAAATTAGGATGGACATTCCATAATCATAATTTCATCGGTGAAAAGATGATTCCCGAAATATTCCGGAAAATGAAGCTTCCGTTGAATGATAAGATGAAATATGTTCAAAAACTGGTTGGACTCCACATGCGTCCGATCGTTCTGGCTGAAGAGGAGGTCACAGATTCTGCCATTCGTCGTTTACTCTTTGATGCCGGAGATGACATTGAAGATCTGATGACTTTATGCGAAGCGGATATCACCTCTAAGAATAAGGAAAAAGTCAAACGCTTTTTATCAAACTTCAAACTTGTTCGTCAAAAACTAAAAGAGATAGAAGAAAAAGACCGTGTCCGTAATCTTCAACCACCGGTTTCCGGCGAAGAGATTATGCAGATGTTCAATCTTCCGCCAAGCCGAGAGGTGGGTGATTTGAAATCGGCATTGAAAGATGCTATTTTGGATGGTGTGATTCCGAATGACCGTGAAGCGGCATTGAAGCTTTTACTCAGCATTGCGCAAGAAAGGAACATACCTGTTATCGACCATACCCCCTTAAATAACATCTCTGCTCCGGCAGATTCGGATTCTATTCCCGGTTAATTCAGGATTTGGAATAATGAACGTTGACAGAGGTGACCAAATGGGATTTGTCTCAATAAAAAGCAGGATTCCGATCCAATTGAAATCTTCTTTTTAGAATATACCACAGCCCTTGATTCTTATGAAATAGAATCAAGGGCTGTGTTCATTTACAGAGATCGACTTTTATAAATCGGATCAGATGCGTTTATAATGGTCAGTGGCGATCCTAACGAAGAGTTATTATTGCTGAATCAGGTTTTAGAGATGAATCGCCGATGAATCAAATAAACTTTTAAAATGTATTTGATTTAATTTGAACTTCATGGGTTATCAAACGTTATTACATTAAAAATCTAATGTAATTAAATATGAGTCCACATCGACATAACAAAAAAAACGCCTCCTCTGACAGGTCGAAAATTGTTTTCCGTTGGGTAGCGATCGTTCTCATCGTTTTACTGATATTCTGGCTGGTAATCGCTGAGGATATAGGTGCCTACATCGGTTGGGGGAATCCTTAAAATAATTGGAGCATCCCCTTAAACAAGATTCCCGGTCTGGAAAGAAGTTTTATTCTCTTTCCGGACCGGGATTGATCTTTTATAATAAAAAGGTTATGGGTGTAATTCCATTTCTTCCACTTTTTGCGATTCTCCGATTCTCTTATTCAACCGTTCTATCACTTCCAAGCACATACGAGCATTGTGATAAGGACATTTCCATAAACCGGCCTTATCATCAATACGATTGATCGAGCCGTCTTGTCGAATACTCCAGTACCACTCTCCGTTTTCCGTATCAAGCAGATTCTCTTTGATATAATTCCAGCCATTCAAAGCTGCATCAAAATAAAGTCTGTCTCCCAATACTTCAAACCCATTCAAAAAGCCGACTACACTTTCTGCCTGTACCCACCAATGTCGGTCTTCATCAACATGACCGGTAGCCATGTCTTTTTCATAAACCAAACTACCGTCCGGCCGCAATCCTTCCGACGAAGCTTTTAAAATCAACGGCAACAGGTTTATCACACGTTCCAACAGATCTTTGTCACCTAATACTTCAGCTGCCTCATACAGTAGCCAGGATGCCTCTATATCATGTCCGTAAGAATAAATCTGCGATTTACTGTTCCAGTCTTCATCAAAAAAGAGGTTTAAGTGTCCTGTATCGCTATCAACGATCCGATCCAGAAATATTACTAATAAGTTTCTCAGTTTAGCACGCAGTTCATCATCTTTCCAAACGCGATAAAGATTCGTGTAAGGTTCGATGATATGAAGATGCGTATTCATTGTTTTCTTTTCATTGGCATCTTTAGCGCTCAAACGCATATCTCCGATTTCTTGCCATTGACGGGTAAATGCCTCAAAATATCCGTTTTTCGATTTATCGAAACTATGATCTTCAATCGTTTGGTATAACCGGATGGCATAATCCAAAGCTTCAGCATCTCCTGTCGCCCGATGATATTCACTTAATCCATATACAGCGAATCCTAATGCATAGATCTGTTTTTTGGTCTCGCCCGGATTGCCATCTGCATCCAGCGTCCAATAGATTCCGCCAAACTCATTGTCGTAGAAATACTGCAACAAGTAGTTTTTGGCACGTTCCGCCGCTTTACGATACGCACAATTACCGGTAACACGATATGCCGATGAGAATGTCCAGAGAATACGAGCGTTTAGTACAGCACCTTTGTCTGCCTCAGGATGTTTTTGATCAGAACCGTCGATCCTGCCCAAGAAACCACCCTTTTCCTCATCAATCATCTTATTCAACCAGAACGAAAGAATATTATCATTCAAGGTCTGATTCATATCCTGAATCATATTCACATATTCATACATAGCTCTGTAGTTTGAGATTCTTTATTCAGCTGAGATACAATCTGTTTATTTTTTTCGATCTGCTCTTTCAGTGTTTCAACCGAGCCGCTTGAGGTCAGTCGGTCCGAAGGAGTGTTCAGACAGTAATCCACTAAACGATCTATTGAAGAAAGGGCAACATGCATTCGAGTATCGGATGACGCATAATAAATATATACGGTGCCGTCTTCATCTGCGATCCAACCGTTTGTGAACAATACGTTCGAAACGTCCCCGATTCGCTCTTCACCTTCGGGTGCCATAAAATGTCCTGCCGGAGATGCGATCAGCTTCGACGGATCCTCCAGATCTGTCATATACAGATACAAGACATAACGCAGACCGGCAGCGCAGCCCCGTACGCCATGAGCCAAGTGAAGCCATCCCTTTTCCGTACGGATCGGATGAGGGCCCTCTCCGTTTTTCACCTCTTTGATCGTATGATAAAACCTGGAATCAATGATTTTTTCTTCGGTTACGACCGCATTTGTCATGTCGTCGACCAATGCCCAACCGATTCCACCACCACTTCCCGCATCAATGAATCCATCTTGTGGACGTGTATAAAGGGCATATTTCCCATTCACAAACTCCGGATGCAGCACAACATTGCGTTGCTGGCTTGAACTTTTCAGATCCGGAAGTCGTTCCCAGGTCTGCAGATCCCGGGTCCGGGCAATCCCTGCCGTAGCTGTCGCAGACGAAAGATCACCTGCGGGAGCGTTGGGGTCTTTTCTTTCGGCACAGAAGATACCATACACCCATCCGTCTTCATGAGCAGTCAACCGCATATCGTAGACGTTGGTTTCCGGATCCTCCGCCGGTGGCATCGTGACCGGGAAATCCCAAAAGCGGAAATTATCGATCCCGTTGGGGCTTTCTGCGATGGCGAAGAATGATTTGCGATCGGCGCCTTCAACACGGACAACCAGCAAATATTTGTCATTCCATTTGATTGCACCCGAATTCAATGTTGCGTTCATTCCGATGCGTTCCATCAGATAAGGATTCGTTTCCTCATTCAAATCATAACGCCAGATCACCGGCGTATGGGCTGCCGTCAATATCGGATTTTCATATCGGATATAGACACCGTTGTTCGTTGCGACAGGACGGTTGGGTCTTGTCAGCAGCTCTTCTTGTTCGTTAAAAAGATCGTTTACTTTTTCTTTAAAAGTCTTCATTTATTCGTGGGGTTGAAATTTACTTTTTCTCTAATTAGTTATCCTACTACTCTATTTTTCAGCATGGATGTCTGCATTAAACAATCTTCTGGGCTGTGATGCGAAACGTTTGAAATCCGATTCGGACGGATGACCCGGATATGGAGCATAGTGATGGTTCGGCTTGTCATGCGCATTTCGCCATAGCAATACGTATGATACCGGATAAGGATCGATAACCGGACTCAGCACATTGGTCCACCAAGTTGAATCGGGAATACTTTCATAACCGGTTTCCGTAACTGCCATCAGCTTATTTCTTTCCGAAGCGATCTCCGAAACAGTCTTCAGTGCGGCATTCATCATCTCCGTATATTGGACAGCCTCTTTATCATATTCATATTGATAGATATCGAAGCCTAATATGTCTACATAGTCATCACCGGGATAGCGCTCCAGATACCCCTCTTTCGTAGGCTCAAACGAAGGTGAATACACATAAATCAGATTATGCACTCCATTCTCCGTAAAATAATCATGAGTCATCCGCCATAAGGCTTTATAGGAATCTTCCGAGCAATGATCCTTCCCCCACCAAAACCAACTTCCGGTATGCTCATGATAGGGACGGAATAATATCGGTACGACTGTACCGTCTTCGGTCTGAAGAGATTTAAAGAATACCGTAAGATTGTCCAGGTATGCTTTGAATCGCTTCTCACATGATGCACCCGATAAGATCGAATCGACGACATATTTATGGCTGACGTCCCACGAATCGGAAAATGTAACGGGATTGTTGCTGTGCCAGCTCACCGTATTGATACCTCCTCGCTTGTGATGCGTGATGATCTCTCGCCTCATTCTCTCGAAACTCACTTCATCCAGGTTCGTCGGTTTCCCAATCTCCAGATGACCGATATCCCATCCCAGTACGGCAGGATAATCGCCACAAACCTCCTTCACGTCACTCCGATCCGAATCTCCGACCCATTGGTTTCCATAAACCGTCGCATCCTGATGTCCGAAAAGAATCCCTTTTGGTATCAATTCGGAAAGTCTTTGATACAGTTCAATCGTTTCCACCGATGCTTTTTTATCCGAGAGCAGGTTTGTCGTTTGAGTATTTTTATCATGTATGACGGAACTACATCCCGTCATACATAATAAGGTTGATATTGCTAGTATTCTATTCATAGGAAATCAGATAACCGTGAAAATCTCTTTTTGAAGATCTTGATCGTCCGAAGAAGAACCGATCATCACCTCAAAATCTCCTTTTTCAACGATCTTGTTCATTTTCTTATCATAAAAACTCAATTTATCCGGCGTGATGGTAAACTCGATCATTTTCGATTCTCCAGGTTGTAAGGTAACTCGGGCAAAGTCTTTAAGCTCTTTAACCGGACGAGTCACGCAACTGAATTTGTCTCGGATATACAACTGCACGATCTCCGTACCTTCTCGTTTGCCAGTATTGGTCACATTCACCGATACCGTCAACGATTCGTCCGGTTTGATCTGTTTTTTATCGAGTGTCAGATTCTCATATCCGAACGTCGTATAGGAAAGTCCGAAACCAAACGGATAAAGCGGCGTGCTCGGTTTAACCACATACGGATGGAAATACATCGAAGGTTTATGGTTATAGATCATCTGAGTCTGTCCTACGCTTCTCGGAATCGTCACGGCCAGTTTCGCCGAAGGATTCACATCACCGAATATCACTTCGCTGATAGCTTGTCCGCCATACATTCCGGGCTCCCAAGCTTCAATGATCGCCGGCAGATTTTCCGCAGCCCATTCCACTCCGAGCGGACGACCGTTGATTAGAACCAATAGCGTCGGTTTGCCCGATGCGGCAACTTTCTCGATCAGTTCATTCTGCAATCCGACCAAATCGATGTCCGAGCGGTCGGTATCTTCACCACACGTACGATCTGCCCAACGGAAACGCATCATATATTCTCCGGCTACGACGATGTTCAGATCCGCATCTTTCGCCTTATTGGCCGCTTCCTCCACTTTTGCCGGATCCATATTGCGCGGATCCCATCCCTGATCGACAAAATCAAACGCGATTTCCGGTGCCGTCTGTTTCAGTCCGTCCAAGACCGTCGTATAGTTTTCTCTTTTCTGAGGAGCAGACCAATCACCCAGTATATTCATATCATCGGCATTGATACCCGTTACCAAGATCTTTTTGTATTGATTTTTCGAAAGAGGCAATAATCCGCCTTCGTTCTTCAACAATACGATTCCATTGCGGGCAGCTTCAAGCGCTGTGTTGCGATGTTCCGGACAAAGTCGAATGTTCATCGTCTCGTTCGGATCCGCATACGGATTTTCAAACAGCCCCAATCGGAACTTGATATCCAGAATTCGTCTTACCGATTCATCGATACGAGATTCGGGGATACGCCCTTCTCGAACCAGTTCGCATACATATTCGTTCCAGTGAATCCCATGCATGTGCATATCCATTCCCGCTTCGATGCTCTGATAAAACGCTTCTTTCAAATTCTCAGCCGTCGCGTGCAAGTCATGAATATGTTCGATATCCATCCAGTCACTAACCACGAAGCCTTTGAAATCCCATTCGCCACGCAATACGTCGGTCATTAACCACTCATTGCTGTGACAGGGAATTCCGTTAAGTTCATTGTGTGCAGTCATCAACGACATGGCTCCCGCATCAACACCCGCTTCAAACGGAGGGAAGAATACTTCACGAAGCGTGCGTTCCGAAATATCGGTAGGTGCTCCGTTCGTTCCGTTAATCGGCTGACTTCCACCTACGAAATGCTTGATACAAGCCAACACGTCTTCTTTTCCGTTCAGTTCGCCTTGATATCCCTTCACACTTTGTACGCCCATCAACGTAACCAGATACGGATCCTCACCGAATGTTTCGCCGACACGCCCCCAACGTGGGTCACGAGCCACCTCCACATTCGGGTTGAACGTCCAGTGCATATTCATCGCACGCATCTCCTTTGCCGTCTGTCGCGCAATGGTATAGGCCATCGTCGTATCGAAAGAACAAGCCAATCCGATATTGGTCGGATAAACCGTATTATCAGGAGCATTTGCGTTTCCATGAATCGCATCGATTCCAAAAATGATCGGAATTTGCAAGCGGCTTTCCATTGCCAAACGTTGCAGGTAGTTGGCTTCTTCCAATGTCAATACATGCAGGAAAGATCCGATTTTACCATCTTTCGTCCATTTCTCGATATCTTTCTCCGTAAATCCCGGATAGAAAGCATTTGCCGTATTGTTCTTCAATTCGTCGGCTGTCATCACGGCACTGTTGGTCTTTATGTGTTCCACTCCGACGAATTGATTCATCTGACCGACCTTTTCTTCCAAAGTCATTTTTCCGATCAGATCTTCTATTCGTTCGTTTACCGGTAGGTTCGGGTTCTTATATCCTTTTACCGGCTGGTTCATTGGTGTTGCAGACATAATAAAGGGGATTGTTGCAATTAGTATAGTTTTCATTTGTGTGTATATCATTTCAGATTGGGCATCTGATCTCTCGTGATCACATGCTTATTACTCATTAGCTTTTTGAAATAAG
>CAMTOW010000081.1 GCA_947074245.1 uncultured Bacteroidales bacterium
CGGTGGGCATATTTACCTACGCAACCTAAAGCGACTCTCGATATGATTTTGGAAGATGATATTATCCCAGATGATATCAGAAAGCTGATAAAAACCGGTTTTGCAGAACGTAATTTTCCTTATCCTGCAGATTATTAAAAATAAAAGAAGCTAATTCCCTTCACCTAAAAATACTTAGATTATGAAGCTTGTAAATATTAATGATGTCAAAGAAGCGAAAACGCTCCTGATGGTAAATGATTTATTGAAAGTATATTATATGGAATTCAAACAGGATGAAGAATTACCATCACATTCTCTGAATGGGGTCGGTGTCTTACAGGTTGTAGAAGGACATATTACGATAGAATTTGACACAGGAGATAAATTCGATATGAAAGCCGGAGATTTATTGGAGTTCAAATCCTCAATCATGCATAAGGTAAAGGCTTGGGAAAAATCGAAAGTGCTATTAACCAATGCAAGTTACAGTAATTAGGAGAATATAGATCCAAGCCTGATATATAAATATAGATGGTGTGTTTTTGAGAAAAGCCTCTTTGTGAAAACAAAGAGGCTTCTTATTTTATCGATTATGACAAGACGATTCTGTCTACTTCCTTCTATACAGATGCATTGTTAAGACTGAAGTAGGAATATGAACTCAGAGCAATCCAGAGACACCAATACCGAAAAGCGCGAAATCATACTTAACCGGATCGACAGGATCAAATTCTTTTAAGGAATCGGTCAGTAGTTCGACTGACTTTCTATCATTTTGTTTTCGGTCGAGAAGTTGCAGTTGACGGGAGATATTCCCGACATGCACATCGAGCGGGATATACAAAGAGGAGGGGGATAATCGTTGCCAACATCCCAGATCGACAATGCCATCATTGCGAACCATCCAACGCAGAAACATGTGGATTCGTTTGCATGCTGAGTTTTTGCTCGGAGAGGAAAGATGCTTGGTAGCACGATGCGATTCGGCTCCATTGGCATCTATGATAATCTGGCGAAGATCCTGGATTCCACAGAAAAGATCTTTTCCGATGAATACTTCCTCCATGGAGGCGTGATCTTGATACAGGGAGCGCAATCCGGTACAGATGAATCTGAAGTCTTCATAATTGAATGTGCGATGGATTGTGTGAGAAAAATCATTGTCGAATCCACCGGACATGATGTAATCATACGGAGAATCACCCATAGCCTCGAACATCTTATCTGCATTGCGGAGAATCATGATACGTTTTCCCCATGAAATCAGAGCCGTAAGAAAGCCCGCGATTTCCCGATCCTGAAGAGAATCGTAACGCCGAGGATATTGCACGGGATCTGTCTCGCAAAATTCGGGAGTATTGATTTGAAGCGTATATTCTTCCAGAAACTCTTTGAGCTGATCTTTATTCATCGGATAAGGCATTTTGCAGTTGATTCATCGCTTTCTGAAGGATAATGCGTGAGCAACCAATGTTGAGCCGCATAAAGCCATCACCACCGGGGCCAAACATACTTCCGTCGTTTAAAGCCAAGTGCGCTTTATTGATGAACAGCGATGTGAGGTCCTCTTGAGACAGGTTTAGTTTTCGGCAATCAAGCCAAATCAAAAACGACGCTTGTGGCCGGATTACAGTTATGCCGGGAATGTGTTTTTTACAAAAGTCGTCAACGTATGCCGCGTTGTCGGCGACATATTCGAGCATTTCGTTCAACCAAACTTTTCCGTGTCGGTAAGCAGCTTCGGTTGCAATTACAGAAAATATGGATGGCGCGTTGAGCTCGTTTGCTTCCAGATAGGCAAAGAATTTCCTACGCAAACTATCGTTCGGAACAATGGCATACGAACTTACGATTCCGGCAATATTAAATGTCTTTGACGGAGCCATGAACGTGATTGAAATAGAAGCAGCTTCGTTAGATACGGTTGCGAATGGGGTGTGATTAAAACCCTTGTGTGTCATTTCGGCGTGGATTTCGTCGGAAATCACTAAAATATCATGTTTATGACAGATCGCAGCCAACTTCCGCAATGACTCTTTATCCCATACAATTCCTCCCGGATTATGCGGATTGGAGAGGATGAGTACTCGACATTTTTCATCAATGGACTTTTCGAGATTATCGAAATCCATTCGATATGTACCGTTTTCTTCGATAAGCGGATTCCATACGATTTGACGATCATTGTGCTCGGGTACCAAGCGGAAGGGATGATAAACGGGTGGTTGAATGATTACTTTGTCGCCCGGATTTGTAAAAACCTGCAATACCATCCCAATACCCTTAACAATCCCCGGAATATAGCTGATCCAACGTTGATCGACATCCCAATCATATTGGTTGCCGAGCCAATTTCGAATCGAATCATAATATGATTGAGGAACTACATTGTATCCTAAAACCGGATGATTCAGTCGAGCAGAAAGAGCATCTATAATAAAAGATGGAGTAGGGAAATCCATATCAGCAACCCAAAGAGGAATAAGGTCGTCTCTGCCGTACGACTGTTTCAACCCATCGTATTTAACCGAATCGGAATTCCACCGATCTATAATCGTATCAAAGTCGTATTTTTTCATTTGTAAGAGTCTATTTATATAGAAACAAAATTAATAAATCGGGAGTGTAGTTCTTTAAGAAATAATCATTAATATAGATGTGAAATTAAAACGCGAATCAGACAAGAGGCTTTTACTGTGCCGAACTATTCGCTGAAAGAAGATGTTTATTATAAAATATACAATATTGCACACGACATTCTAAATTTAATGACCTATGGAAATCGCCGGAATCGTATTGGCAGGAGGAAAGAGCACCCGTTTCGGAACGGATAAAGCGATATCGCTGTTTCAGGGAAAATCGATGTTGAAACATAGTGTCGATCTACTTAAACAGTTTACAGATTCAGTTTTGATAAGCGGAGACAAAGAAGAATACAGTGTTTACGGATATCCTTGTATTCCGGACCTTTATGAGGGAGCCGGTCCTTTGGGTGGAATATGCAGTTGTCTGTTGCAATCTGAACGAAACAGACATGTTGTCGTAACGTGTGATATGCCTCTGGTTTCGGGTGATATGATAGACAGACTGATTGAAAATCATTGTCCGGGATCGGTTACCGTATTTGAAGACCAAGAAGGTAAGGTTTATTTATTTCCCGCCGTTTTCGAGAAAGGACATATCTCTATTTTAGAAAAACAGCTTAAAGAAGGAAATAATGATATGAAAAGCGCCTTGAAAGCGTGTGGTTATACAAAAGTCATGTTGAATGAAGAAGATGTCCGATGCATGGCTAACATCAATTCGAAGGATGAATTGATATTACTTGAAAAAAGTCAAAACGAATAATTGAGATCAGCATATTTCATCATCAAAGTGAATTATGCTGATTTCTTTTTTATCGAACCAGTTTATGAGATCCGAAAAACAAGCTTCGTTGACACCCAAGCGGATTTCGGGATGGATGGAAAGGGCAAACTGGAGGAGAGGATAAAACCCCTCGCCATCAAGTTCGAGAACTGAAATTTCGTCTAACCAAAAGGGTTCTTCCACATCGGGGAGATGATCGAGTATGTAGTTTTTGGCTTCAATAAAAGCGTATTTATCGAAAATACAATGGTCCATAATGATTTCATCGGGATCGGGATCATATTCGTCGGGAATCAATCCACAGAGATTGATCCTTTTGCCAGACGGCAGGAGGAGTAAATCGTATCCTTCGATCTGCTTGCCACGAAAACGCTTGACAGTAAGCGCACCGACTCCTCGAGGATCGTTATTGAACCAATCGAGCAGGAAGGAGCTTTTTCCACTGTTTTTCTTGCCGGTGACAACTGTTATCATACCTTTGTAATGTTATGACGAGTGAAGCAATATTTATTAATTGCAATAGATAAACAGACAAAAAGCTCTGTTTGTTGTTTAATAAAGACCATTTCGTAGTAATTTTTATATCAAAGGGAATTATCCGGGATTTATTCCGATATACTAATAAAATTTATATGGAAGTATTAACATTACTGGTTAAGGCAAAATCATTCGAACAGATCATTGCCGGAGAAAAAAAAGAGGAAGCACGTAAAATCACACCGGCATCTCAGGCGAAATATATAGACGTAACACCACAGGAGGTTACGATCAAATTATATAACGCAATCCGTTTTATGAATGGAAACGAGGCAGATGCTCCGGAAGCATTGGTTGAGATTGTGAATACGGAACTGGAATATGTGCCGGATGAAGACGGTTATATTCAGCTTTATGAAGAAGACGGTAGATTATTGATTGAAGAGGGTACTATGATTTACACACTCGGAAAAATCATTCATACGAAAAATATGAAGTAAAACAGACGTCGGATTTTCATCAGGCAGGAAAACCAATTTTGTCAGGCAGGAAAATCAGAAAGTATAGGCAGGAAAATTAAAATATTCAGGCAGAAAAAAACTCCGGATCAGAGATGGTAAATCTTGATCCGGAGTTTTTATTTTGGGGTACCGTATTAACGACGGGTCGTTATAAGATATTGATAGAACGTTTGATGAATTTATTGAGATGTTCGCCTTTCAACATATTATTCGAAAGAAGCGATAGATCGATCAAATGACGCAGTTTTTCGTCGGTAGACGCATAAGCGGCAATAATCGAATCTTCTTTGGCCGTAAGATCGGCAATCTCTTTTTCAAGATGTGTCATTTTTTCTTTATCGGCGATAGCGATTTCATCTTCTTTATTGGATGAATTTTCTTTGCGAAGCACATCCAACTCATCTGTCTTAGCTTTGATATCGTGATTGGTCGGAGCTACTTCACCACCAAACTTGTTATTGGCATTTTCCAATAACTGTTTGATAAGCGGATTATCCATATTGACAATCAAATTGAAAGAATCGGGCATTTCGCCAAAGAAACTCATACCCGGTTGCATCGACTGCATCTCTTTCATACGGCGCATGAACTCATTTTGAGTAACGACAACCGGATGGGCAGTTGCACCAATGGCTTCGAACATAACCAAAAATTCAGTTTTCTCTAACGTAGGAATCTGAGATTTGAACAATTGAGTATACATACGGCGCTCTTCATCATTCAGAGAGGCAGACTGGATATCATCTTTCTTAATAAGATTCGGAATAATATCGCTATCGACGCGGACAAACGCACTATTCTCGAGTTTTTGTTCAAGCATTCCGATAAAATGATTGTCTAACTGACCATCGAGCAATAAGACATCATAGCCTTTGTTGCGTGCATTTTCGATGTAGGTAAATTGAGCATCCTTATCGTTGGCATAAAGATAAACCAGTTTGCCATCTTTATCGGTCTGATTGTCGACTATTAGTTTTTTATATTCTTCGAGCGTAAAATATTGTCCTTCAACATTTTTCAACAACACGAAATCTTTGGCTTTATCGTAGAATTTTTCATCGGACAGCATACCGTATTCGATGAAAATCTTGATATCGTCCCATTTGCTTTCGAAATCGGCACGATTGTCCGTAAAGATATTCTGAAGACGTTCGGCAACTTTGCGGGTAATGTAGCCGGAGATTTTTTTCACGTTCTGATCACTCTGTAGATAAGATCGAGAAACATTAAGCGGAATATCCGGTGAATCGATCACTCCCTGGAGAAGCATCATGAATTCGGGAACCACGCCTTCGACAGAGTCGGTAACATATACCTGATTGCAATAAAGCTGGATCTTATTGCGGTTGAAATCGTTGTTGTTGAGTTTCGGGAAATAGAGGATACCTGTGAGATGGAACGGATAGTCGACGTTTAGGTGAATCCAGAAAAGAGGATCGCCTGCCATCGGATACAGATCATGATAGAAGTTGATATAATCCTGATCGGTCATGCTCGCAGGAGCTTTCGTCCATTCGGGTTCGGTTTTGTTGATGACATTGTCTTGGTCCGTTTCTTCCATTTTACCGTCTTTCCATTCTTCTTTTTTACCAAAGACAACAGGAACAGGAAGATAACGGCAGTATTTTTTTAGCAAACCTTCGATACGTTCTTTTTCTAGAAAATCTTTGTTTTCATCGTCAATATAAAGAATAATCTCCGTGCCGCGATCTTCTTTGTGAATCTCTTCCATCGTAAATTCGGGCGATCCGTCACATTCCCATTGCATCGCAACCGTATCGGGTTTGAACGATTTTGTTTTGATAACCACTCTGCTAGCTACCATAAAGGCCGAATAGAAGCCAAGCCCGAAATGACCAATGATCGCATTGGAATCGTTTTTGTATTTAGCCAGGAACTCTTCAGCACCGGAAAATGCAATCTGATTGATATATCGTTCGATTTCTTCGGCAGTCATACCGATACCATGGTCGATAACGGATAGGGTACCGGCTTCTTTGTCGATTTTTACTTCGACTTTCAAATCATTTAATGGTCCATTGTATTCGCCAACGACGCTTAGCGTTTTTAATTTCTGCGCAGCATCGATCGCATTGGAAACCAATTCGCGTAAGAAAATCTCGTGCTCACTATATAAGAACTTTTTAATAACCGGAACGATGTTTTCCGAAGTGACATTAATTGAACCTTTTTGTGCACTCATATCATTAAGAATATTACGTTAATATTTTATTTTTCATGATTGAAAAGGACAAAAAAAATGCCAGACCAAGCGGTCTGACATTTTGACTATATAGCTGACAATTTTTACGCTTGGCAGGAATAATCTTTCTTTTCGATCGCGGTAATGATTTTTTGATTTTCATTATCGAAATCGACTTTGATGATATCACCATCCGAAACCGTAGCGCGAATGATCATTTCGGCCATCTCGTCTTCAAGATATTTTTGAATCGCACGTTTTAGAGGACGAGCTCCAAACTGGACGTCATATCCTTTGGAAGCTATGAAATCTTTGGCTTCGTCAGTGATAATCAGGTTGTATCCCAGATTCTGAACACGGCGATAGAAGCCTTCGAGTTCGATGTCGATAATCTTATGAATGGCTTCTTTATCGAGTTGATCGAAGACAATGATATCGTCGATACGATTCAGGAATTCGGGAGAAAAAGCACGATTCAAGGCTTTTTGAATCACTCCACGAGAAAACTCTTTATCTGACTCATCGCCCGGAGAGCTGAAACCAACTCCGCGACCAAAATCTTTGAGCTGACGAGTACCGATATTGGATGTCATGATCAGGATCGTGTTTTTAAAATCAATCCGGCGACCCAAAGAATCGGTTAAGCGACCTTCGTCCATGACCTGCAGCAGAAGATTGAATACATCTGGATGAGCCTTTTCAATCTCGTCGAGCAGAACGACAGAGTAGGGATGGCGTCTAACTTTTTCGGTTAATTGTCCGCCTTCTTCATACCCCACATATCCCGGAGGTGCTCCGATCAGGCGAGAAACGGTGAATTTCTCCATAAATTCGCTCATGTCAATTCGGACAAGATTATCTTTCGTATCAAAGAGGAATTGTGCCAATTGTTTGGCCAAATGGGTTTTACCGACACCTGTAGGACCAAGGAACATGAACGTTCCGATCGGTTTATTCGGATCTTTCAAACCGACACGATTCCGTTGAATCGCTTTTACAATCTTCTTGACTGCTTCATCCTGACCAATGATTTTCTTTTTCAGAACGTCTGGCATCTCTAGAAGCTTATTGCCTTCTGCCTGTGCGATACGCTGAACCGGAACACCGGACATCATCGCGACAACTTCTGCAATCTTTTCTTCATCGACCGTTTGACGCTGTTCTTGAATTTCTTGTTCCCAACGTTTTTTTGCCGCATCAAGATTTGAAAGATATTCTTTTTCTTTATCGCGGAAGCTTGCCGCCAATTCAAAATTCTGAGACTTAACGGCTTTGATCTTATCTTCGCGAGTGGCATCGATTAATTTTTCGAGCTCTTCGATCTCTTTCGGTACAACAATATTAGAGATGTGTACACGCGAGCCGGCTTCATCCAATGCGTCGATTGCTTTGTCCGGGAAGTTGCGATCACTGATGTAGCGGTCTGTCAGTTT
>CAMTOW010000082.1 GCA_947074245.1 uncultured Bacteroidales bacterium
TCGGACAGTTCCCCGCTGTTGACTGCCGGAATCTCCCTTCGCTTGTTACCGTTGTACTTTCTTTAAATTGAGTTTATGATTTAATGTATCCGGATCTGATGTCACCTCGATCCGTTGCAACGATACCAAATTTAAGACGACCGCGAAAGAACCGTTCCTGAGGCCGATTCTATTTAAAACATATTAAAACGCGGAAGAATCTTCTTAGAATTTATTAGGAACCGGAAAGCGCCTCATCCTGAAAATCATACAGAAAAAAACGCGATCGACCGGTTTTCCCGATTAGAAATGATAACTTCATATCGTAATTCGATTTTTCAATCCAATAAACGATCAAAATTATGTCAAGTTTACGAATTATCGCAACCATCACGGCAAAGAGCGATTATGCCGATCAGATCCGCCAGACGCTGGAAAACCTGGTAACCGAAAGCCGCAAAGAAGCGGGCAATCTCTCTTATCTGCTTTGTCAGGACGTGCGCCAGGCAAATGTATTTACCGTATTGGAAGAGTGGAAATCGCAGGAAGCGATCGATATTCACAACCGTTCGGCCCATTTCCTCCACTTCCTGAATGCCATCGACGGCAAAACGGACGATGTCCGGATCAGCGTGGTCAAACAGATCTGCTGAAAAAAGAATCTCAACGCAACACGATCCGACAGTCGTCCAGACTCTCTACGATAGCCAGGCTCTCTACCGGAATGTTCCGCTTGCGAATCTGATCCGCGCCGTGCTGAAATGCTTTTTCGATCACGAATCCCATCCCTTCGATCACGGCTCCCGCCTGATCGGCCAAATCGATCATTCCGGCCGCAGCATTGCCATAAGCCAGGAAATCGTCGATAAACAGGATATGGTCGTCAGGAGTCAGAAAATCACGACTCACGCAAACCGTATAATCCCGTTCTTTGGTAAAGGAGTGGATGGTCGAGGTTAGCATATTCTCCATCGTGCGCGGCATTTTCTTTTTGATGAATACCACGGGCAGCTGCATCAGATAGCCCACCATTATCGCCGGAGCGATTCCGCTCGCCTCAACGGTTACGATCTTCGTGATCTTTTTTCCGGCAAAACGCCGTACGAACTCCTCCGCAATCTGACCGATCAGAACCGGATCAATCTGATGATTGATAAAACTATCCACTTTCAGAATCCCGCCGGGAAAGCATTTCCCGTCTTGCATGATCCGTTTTTTCAATAATTCCATAACGATTGTTGATAACTTTACTTACAAAGATAAGTATTCATTCCCCCTCAACGAGAAAAACGCGGGCAATTATGACGTTTCCGCCACAATGCCCGCGCATATTGAAATTAAACAAATCGAATATCTTCTGGATTTAGCGTCCACCCGGACCGCCGGTGCTTCCAACGGTCGTCACCATCGAAGAGGTGGTAAACGGAGTGAGCAACGATGTCGCGCTGAAAGTACCGTTCAGGTAATAGCCGCCCCATGACGAGCCGCCGGATACAGTCGCTTTCGCCAGATAATACGTCTTGTCTTTCGCCATTCCGGCCGAACTGTACAGCAGCGTCATCTTACTGTACGCACGTGGAATCTCGAACGTGACCAATGCCTTTTCATCCTCATCATACACGACGACATAATCGCCTTTTGAAAAAGAAGAACCGCCATACAGGAATGAGCGCTGCGTAGATGCAGAAGCGGTCGGCGTACTGGTCGATCCGCCCACTCCGATCAGCGTCCCGCCCGTAATCTTAAACGTATTCTGATCGCAATCGAATCCAGCTTCGGGTTGGGAGCTTCCCGCCGCGATTACCAAGCCCCCCGTAATGGTAAGCGTGCCGTTGGAGTCGATCCCGTCGTTGGTCGATGAATAGCAATAGGTGTTACCGCCATGAATTTCGATCGCTTTGGTTGCGTTCAGGCAATCGTCGGCACAGTTGGCGATAATGGTTCCGTCATGGATGGTCAATACCGCCTTACTCTCGATTCCTTCGCTGCCTTCGCCTCCGGTCGCTTCCACCCGAACGAAGCCGTCGCGAATCGTCAGGTTGCCGGTCGCTTTCATCCCTTTGGGCGAAGAGGTCTCTTTATTCTGAACCGCCTGTTTTCCGGTGGTCGTTACGATCAGCTTCCCGCTTTCGATGGTCAGCTCTCCGCCGGCATTCAGTCCTTTTCCGGCCGAACCCGTCGCGGTAGCATATAATGTGGCTTTGCGAAACACGATATCGGCATCGCTCTTCAGCGCGGCGCAAGAGGAAAAATCATTTTCCGAACTGCTCCAAACCGCATCTCCCGAAGTAAGCAGATTCAGATATCCGCCCTCTACGGTCAGGTCTCCGTCGGCGGTGATCGCTTTCGAAGCCGATCCTTTGGCCGTAACGTCGATCACTCCGTCGTAGATATGAATAGTTCCGGCACCTTTCAATCCGTGCCCTTTACTTCCGGTGGTAACGATCGTGAGCGAACCGTTGTAGACCTTGATCGGCCCCTCTTCGCTTTCCACCGCATCGCCTTCGGTATGGATGTTGAACACGCCGCCGTCGAAACGAACACCCTCGTTGGTATGCATCCCGTCTTTCACGGCAGTAAGCGTGTACGTGCCTCCGGGACGGAAACGAAGATACTGGTCGTTGCTGATCGCGTGTTTGTAATTGCCCGATACGGTCAGCGATCCCGTACCGCTGAAGATGCTCTGCCCTTCACTGAAAAAGGTTCCTTTCATATCCTCACCCGCCACTTCGGCATACGACGAGCCATCGCTGAGCGTATTGACCGTCCCCGCGGCAAGATCGATAAAATTGCGCTTTTTGCTTTGGATATTGATTGCCGCTCCCAGCGGATTATGAAGCGTAACGCCGTTGAGCGTCACCATGAATTTCTTCGAACTGTATAGTTTAAAAGATCCGTCGGAGCTTGAGCCCGAAAGTTCGTAACGCACTTCCGAATCGGAAGAATCAATCACCAAGTGCGCTCCGTTCTGCTCTTTCACCACCACCTGTTCGGTAGGCGTATCGATCGTCACGGCATCGCCCGAATAAACGATGCGGACCACTTTAGGGAATACCGAATTCTCGTGATAATCGTCGTCGGCTGCGTCAACCTCATCTTTGGGTTCGGTATAAACGCTCGGATACGTATCCGCCACATCCGTAACGGGCAGTATGCCGCTCAGGTTTTGATTACTGACATCGGAGGTCTGCCCTCCACCGGTCTCCTCGGTATCTTTGCTGCAAGAAACCGCCATACATACAAACAACAGGGTAAAAAGTTTGAAATAGGTCTTCATAAGTAGTGTTTTATTCCATTGAAAGATAACCATTTACAACACAGTTCAAATTCACTGACAGGTGAAATGGAAAATAGCGAAGGCTACCGTTCCCAATAGAACGGTCTAACAACCGGATCGCATATCGGGATAATTTTTTTAAAGCAATCGAGATATGATACTCATCGACTCATTTATCAAGGATGAATACCGGGTAGGCAATCTTCGCATGATGGATGTATAGAAATAGTTAATTATCACATCTTATTTCATTACTTTCGCGTACAATTTATCCCTATGAAAAAACAATTATCCATTCTCTTTCTCGTTTTCGCAGCATTTTTGTCCGCTTGCGACCGTCCTAATCAACAACCGTATCGCGCCGGGATTCTAACCGACGAATTTATTTATGATACGGCATCTTTCCCTTCCGTACATGCGGCAACGATTGCCGAAACTCCCGCGGGTTTGATCTCGGCTTTCTTCGGAGGATCTCATGAAGGAAACCCCGACGTATGCATCTTCGTGAGCCGCCATATTGACGGCAAATGGAGCGAACCCGTACAAGTAGCCGACGGAATCGTCAACGATACATTGCGCAAAGCGTGCTACAATCCGGTATTGCATCAAGTGCCCGGCGGTGAATTGCTGCTGTTCTATAAGATCGGCAAAAACGTTCAGGACTGGAGCGGTTACCTGATCCGGTCGAACGATAACGGCGCCACCTGGAGCCGTCCCGAAGCACTGCCCGAAGGATTTCTGGGACCGATCAAAAACCGTCCGGAACAGATCGGCGATTACCTGATCTGCCCGTCGAGCACGGAAGACAACGGATGGCGCGTACACTTCGAATATACGCCCGACTTCGGAAAAACCTGGGCGAAGACCGAAGCGGTCAACGACTCGACGTTCGATATCATCCAGCCAAGCATCCTGCGGCTGAAAGACGGCAGATACCAGATGCTTTGCCGCTCCCGAAACGAACAGATCATCAGCGCCTATTCGACCGACGGCATCCATTGGGACGCACCGTTCGCGATCGAAATGCCTCAGAATAATTCCGGGACGGATGCCGTGACGCTCAACGACGGCTCCCACCTTTTGGTTTACAACCACAAGAAACTGGCTGAAAGCTGGGATAAACCCCAGGGACGGTCGCCGCTCAACGTAGCCGTTTCCAACGACGGGCTCAACTGGAACGCCGCGCTTATCCTGGAAGACTCGCCGATCAGCGAATATTCATACCCGTCGGTTATCTGCGGGAGCGATGGTTTGGTACACATCGTCTATACCTGGCGCCGCGAAAAGATCCGCTATGTAGCGATCGATCCGAGCAAGCTTCAGACCAAACCGATCATCGGCGAGCAATGGCCGGAATGACCGGAGACTCGGTTGCCTGACCTGCGGTCGGTTTCCTTTGAACTTCTGACGGCACACAGTTGTGATCCGATCGACACACAACTGTATTCCGATTGAATCTCAACTGTGAGCAACATGAACCACAACTGTGTGCCATGGGAATCCCAACCGGGATCGATTCTTTTCGAAAGCAGACTCTCTTTATAAACCAAGGACGCAAACCATCGACGGTATGCGTCCTTTTGTTTTTAACCTTCCTATTATCAGGTAGAAACGCATGCCGTATGCCGAATATTTCGTAACTTCTCGTCACAACAGAAAAATCAGATACCATGAACGTTTCAGACGACACTCTGCTTTATTCGCTCGCACTGGGCAAGATCAAAGGTGTGGGCAGCATCCTGGCTCGTAAACTGATTGAGAATTTCGGTTCGGCCGAAGCGATATTCCGGGAAAACCCCGATATCCTGACCCACATCCCCCGCATCGGCAGCCAATTGGCCTATCATGTCAAAGACCCCATTCTGATCCGCAATGCCGAAAAAGAGATCGAATTTATCCAGCGACATCAGATCGAAACGTTTTATTTCGAAGACGACGACTATCCCGAAAAACTCAAAGAGTGTATCGACGCGCCCGTATTGCTTTTTTATAAAGGCAACGCACGCCTCAACCGACGAAAAACGATCAGCATCGTGGGCACCCGCTCGGCCACTCAATACGGGAGGGACCTGACCCATGATTTCATCAAGGCGATCGCTTCGGTGGTTCCCGATGCATTGATCGTAAGCGGACTGGCTTACGGAATCGATGTCAACGCCCATAAGGCGGCGCTTCAGAACGGAATGGATACGGTAGGCGTTCTGGCACATGGTCTTGACCGGATCTATCCCGACGCCCATCGCGCCATCGCCCGGGAGATGAGTGAGCATGGCGGTTTGTTGAGCGAATATCCTTCGGGAACCAATCCCGACAAAGGAAATTTCCTGGCCCGCAATCGGATCGTAGCGGGAATGAGCGACGCTACCATCATCGTGGAAACGGCCGACAAGGGCGGCTCGGTGGTGACGGCCAACATCGCATATACCTATGATCGGGATGTGTTTGCTTTTCCGGGCCGTGTGGGCGATCCGCGCTCGGCGGGATGCAATCGCCTGATCCGACAGAACCGGGCCGCGCTGATCACGTCGGGCGAAGATTTTCTGGAACTGATGAATTGGGATTTGGGCAAAAAAGAACGTGATCCCGGGCAATTGCCGCTTCCGTTCGAGTACACGACGGACGAGAGTCTGATCGTGGGGATTCTTGAGGAAAACGGCGAAATGCAGATCAACCGGCTGGCTATAGAAACAGAAATACCCGTCAGCGAACTGACGGGCATCTTGATGGAACTGGAGTTCCGCAATATTATTCGTACCCTTCCGGGCTCTCTTTATCGGCTCAGATGAGTATGATCGTGATGGTAAGGGCAAGTCAGATCGGCCGGACGGATGGTTCGGTCTACACTGATCGTGCGGTTTACCATATCGACCAGAGAGGTGACTTCGTGCGATACCATCAGAATGGTCGTGTCTTTGTTGATTTCGCGCAAAAGACCGTACAGCTTCTCTTCGAATCGTTTGTCGATATAAGAATTGGGCTCGTCGAGAACGAGCAGACGCGGGCGATTGACAATGGCTCGCCCCAGCATCACGCGTTGCATCTGGCCACCCGATAACTGACCGATGGCCCGTTTGCGCAATTCGTACGTACCTGTCTGATGAAGCACCTCATCGACCCGTTCACGATCGGCTCGACTGATCTTTTCAAACAACTTCTTATTACCAAGCAATCCCGACAGGACGACATCGCCCACGCTGATGGGGAAACGATGATCGATGTTGTTGCGCTGAGGAAGATATCCCAAACGGATCCGATCGACGGCTTGCCCGGCGGGATCGTAAAAGGTGATCTTGCCCTCATAAGGACGCAAAAGACCGAGAATCACTTTGATTAAAGTGGTTTTGCCTCCTCCGTTGGGACCGATAATCCCCATAAAATCGTGTTCGTATACCGTGAGGTTGATATCGCGCAGCATGATCTGGTTCTCATAGCCGGCGCTGATTCCCTCCAGATTAAGCAGTTTATTTTCCATGAAGCGCTTTGGCGATTTCGATTAATTCCTGATTCCAATCGTAATTGAGCGGATTGATGGAGACCACCTCTCCCCCTGTTTCCTGAGCAAGGAGCTTCGCATTTTTGGTATCGAACTCCTGCTGAATGAAAATCACCTGAGCTCCGCTCGCACGCACCGTGTCGATAAGTTGCTTCAGATATTGAGCCGAAGGCTCTTTCCCGTCGTTCTCAATGGCGTGCTGACGCAAGCCGTAATCATTGGCAAAATAGGTAAGCGATGGATGATATATCACGAAATCGCGACTCGGAAGATCTTTTAGAATCACCTCCAGCGAGTCGGACGTGGCAGCGATCCGCTCCATCAGCTGATCGTAGTTGGTGCGGTAGTAAGTTTCGTTTTCGGGATCGAGTTGTATGAACGCCGCGAGCATATTGGTAGCGATCTGGGCGGCATTGCGCGGAGTGGTCCAGGTATGAGGATCGATACCGCTTCCGTGTCCCGCATGATGATGCCCTTCGTGGCTGCATTCGTGATTGCTCTCCAGCAGGTCGATTCCGTCGGAATTGTCGAACACGAGCATATCGGGATTGTTTTGTTTGAGTTTTTCCATCCATCCCAATTCAAAACCGATATGCCCGATCTTGAAATAGGCTTTGCTGTCGGAAACCTTCACCAGACTCGAGGGAGAAGGATCAAATGTTTCCGGACTGCTTCCCGCGGGAACCATCGTATGGATTTCAAACTTATCGCCGGCGATCTGTTCGGCAAAATATTGCTGAGGCAGAATGGTTACGGTAACGACATTCTTACGAGTGCGCGCGCCGGAACAAGCTGCGAAAAGAAGCAGAAAGGAAAGAAGGGAAACGAAAGTAAAAATCTTTTTTCTCATATAATCTGTTTAACAAGGATGCGTTTGAAATTGTGCACTGTTGCGCCTTATTTATAATCATTCGACATACAAATTTAAACGCTTGCTTATAATTTCGTATCGTATCAAGCAATTTTTATCGCTCAGAGTGAATAAAATAAACAATTTGTTATCAAAATAACACTCAGAACGTTACGAAGATAATAGATTATCATAATTTCTATTTGATTGCGGCTATATTATTATTATTTTTGTCGGTATAAATTTATTAGTCTTAATACATAATATTCATGGGACATCATCAATTAGATAGCCTGGATTATAAGATTCTGAAATTAATTGCCGAAAATGCCCGTATACCATTTCTGGAAGTGGC
>CAMTOW010000083.1 GCA_947074245.1 uncultured Bacteroidales bacterium
ATTATGAACGCTTCATCGAGCGTTTCCCCGATGTGCACGCTTTGGCATCCGCTCCGGGTGATGAGGTGATGCGTTATTGGCAGGGGTTGGGGTATTACAGCCGGGCACGGAATCTGCATACCGGTGCTAAACAGATAGTTGATAATTTTAACGGTGTATTTCCCGCCGATTATGCTGATATTCGCTCGATTCGTGGCGTGGGAGAATATACGGCGGCGGCAATTGCTTCATTTTCGTTCCGTTTGCCTTACGCCGTGGTGGATGGAAATGTGTATCGGGTCTTATCTCGACTGTTGGGAATTGACGAGCCGATCGACACGACGTCCGGAAAGAAATATTTTGCGCGGATGGCCGACGAGTTGCTCGACAGGACGGCTCCCGATCGCTACAATCAGGCGATCATGGAGTTTGGAGCCTTGCAGTGTGTGCCTGTTTCACCCGATTGTTCGGTTTGTCCGTTGATGGAATCGTGCGCTGCATTCGCGGCGGGGCGTGTATCTGAATTGCCGGTCAAGATCGGCAAGACGCGGGTGCGTTCCCGTTGGTTCAACTATTTCATGATCCGTTACGCTTCGAAGACGTGGATTCGGCGTAGGGAAGAGGGGGATATTTGGAGCCATCTGTATGAATTTCCGTTACTGGAAACGGATCATTCCGTAAATTGGGCACAGTTGATCGAAACCGATCTTTATAGGAAATGGTTTGGAGGAATAGATCGGATCGATGTGACGCCTGTGTTGCTTGATAGGCGGCATATCCTTTCGCATCAGCATTTGCATGCGTCATTTTATTTGCTGGAGGTGATCGCTTCCGAAAAGAGAGATGCGTCCGAATCGGTTGTATTCGCTCAACTTGAGAAGGATGGATTTATACCGGTTGACTGGAACGGATTGGATGAGTTTGCCGTTTCGAAACTGACACAAATCGCGCTGGATGAACTCGGCAAGAATAATTGTCGAATATTTTGAAAATGACAGCCTTATTGCTAAATTTGGTATACTAACACTAAATAAAATATTTATATGTCTGTAAATAAAGTGATCCTCATCGGAAATGTCGGCAAAGATCCCGAAGTCAGATATCTGGAAGGTGGCAATGCCGTAGCGACTTTTCCGTTGGCAACGACAGAGCGTGGTTATAAGACCCAGTCGGGTGCGCAGATTCCCGATCGCACCGAATGGCACAACATCGTGGCATGGCGCGGATTGGCGGAAGTGATCGAACGTTATGTTAAAAAAGGAACGTCGATCTATATCGAAGGAAAACTGCGTAGTCGTTCTTGGGAGGATCAGAATGGAATCAAACGGTATACGACCGAGGTATATGTAGACAACCTCGAACTGCTCGGACGCCGACCTGAAAACGGAGCTCCGGCGGATAACCAGGGATATGCTCAGCAGGGTACCGCACAGCAGGCCGCGGACAATCAGAAAACAAACGCACCGCTTCATGCAGAAAATGGAAATAAAGAGGCAGATGACTTACCATTTTAATCTGAATTTTTTATATTTGCATTGCAGGTGTTAAGTAATAACATCAGAAGAGTCAGAATTTTATCCGATTCCGACTCTTTTGCTTTCAGATTGAATTTTTAGATCGAAAGGAAGCAGCGTTTTTGTCTAACTAATACACATTTCTTTGGACACGGATTATTATTTATCGCAGATCTTAACTACCCTTCAGTTTCAGGTGCCTTCCGTCGGCGCACTTGTTGCGGCTGTTCTTGCGTTTTTATTATTGGGCGTTTCGGGATTCATCTCGGCTTCGGAAATTGCCTTTTTCTCGCTGACACCTCTCGACCGTAGCCGGATCGAAGAGAATGAGCATCCTTCCGACAACATTATCCAATCGCTGTTGAACCGATCTCAGTTTCTTTTGGCGACAATCCTAATTACGAATAACTTCGTAAACGTATCGGTGGTCATTCTGTTTACATTCTTCATGAATGCCATCTTCCTCAATCCTTCCCCTTTGTTTTCTTTTTGGTCGCAAACGGTTATTCTGACGTTTTTGCTTTTGCTTTTCGGCGAAATCATGCCGAAAATCTACGCATCCTACAACGCGCTTAAGTTTGCACGAATGTCGGCATCAACGCTTCGTTTTCTCCAACGGCTGTTTTATCCGGTGGCATCGCTGCTTGTGATCGGAACGAATGTGATCAACAAGCATATCGGCAAACGCAACAATAACTTGTCGATGGACGATCTCTCGCAGGCTCTTGAACTGACGTCGCATGAGATCCGGGAAGAAAAATCGATGCTCGAAGAAATTATAAAATTCGGAGATAAGACCGCATTGGAGGTGATGACAGCCCGAGTCGATATTACGTCGCTGGATATAAAGACCGGCTTTTCGGATGTGATCAAGCTAATCGTGGAAACCAACTATTCTCGCATCCCCGTTTTCGAAAACACAGAAGACCATATACAGGGGATTCTATACATAAAAGACTTGCTTCCGCATCTGAATCAAGCGGATGGTTTTGAATGGCAGGGACTGATTCGTCCGGCATACTTCGTCCCGGAAACGAAAAAAATCGACGATCTGCTGGAAGATTTCCGTTCCAAGAAGATTCATATGGCGATCGTCGTGGATGAGTTCGGAGGGACTTCGGGACTGATCACATTGGAAGATGTTATGGAAGAGATCATCGGTGAGATTTCGGATGAATATGACGAAGAAGAAAAGTTTTATCAGAAAATCGGACCGAACACCTGGATTTTTGAAGCTCGAACCCAACTCAATGATTTTTATAAAGTGACCGGGTTGGAAGAAGTGGATTTTCATGAAGAGGCGCAAGAGTGTGAAACACTTGCCGGATTGATCTTGGAAATGACGGGCGACTTTCCGAAATTGAATGATACGATTGACTTCAACGGGTATCGTTTCACGATTATGGCCGTAGATAAGCGACGCATTGTGAAAGTGAAGTTTTCCATCTTGCAATCGTCTGCGAACCCAACGAAATAAAAACAGACTGTATATAAAACTGACGGATATGCCTTTGTCGGAAAAAAGAATGGAAGACGGTGCTTTGATCGGAATCTGGGAAATCGAAGAATCGGAATCCCGGCTGGCGGAAATGCTGCCCGATCCGTCGCTCTATGAAGAGCAACTGGCCGTATTGGTTAATGAACGGCGTCGTGTAGAATATTTGGCGATACGGGTTCTTCTCTGCGAATTAACCGGTGAAGAGAAATGCGTGGGATATCATCCATCGGGGAAACCGTATCTGATTGATGCTTCTTATCAGGTCAGTATCAGTCATACGCATGGGTGGGCTGCCGTAATCCTACATCCTACGCGTCGTGTCGCTATTGATATTGAACGGATCAACGACCGAGCCAAACGTCTGCGAGAACGATTTTTGAATGAAAATGAACTTTTGGCATCGCCTGAAGGATTTTCAGAAATTTATGCGGTTTTATGTTGGTCGGCAAAAGAGTCGCTTTATAAACGGATTGATTATCAGGGAGCTGATTTTCGAGACGAACTTCACCTGGAGCGTTTTGAAATGAATAAAACAGGAATCATCGGTGCAACAGCCGATTGCCCGGCGGGAACCTATCGGGGCAATATCCGTTACGAGATCGATCATAATTGTGTATTGACATATATCATGGATTAAACACCCGTATCGGAAACGATACCATTTAAAATAACAACACTGAATTCATCTTACATTACATTGGGATAGACGCTTCTTTGAAGAAGTGATGAGGCTGCAGGACCATTTGACAGAACAACTCCGCATAACAAGGTTTTATGGATCAATCGGACTGATTTCTCGAAAAATTTATTAATCCGCTGATAAATATGCTTATCAGTACGAACGCTCTATTTTATCCTGTTGTTATATTCAGTAAATACGAATATAAATTATGCACCTCAATTATAAAAACTTCATCAATTATTTGATAAACAACGAAATTCGGTTTGAAAACAATGAAGAGACGAAGCTCGTCCGTTTCGGTTACAATATCGATATGGGGACGATTGAGATTGTCGTTGATTTTGAACACGAACGACGAATCGGTTTTTTTAGTTTTCTGAACATGACCGTGACGGATGATCGGAAGTATCAGGCGCTTGAATTATTGAACTGTTTCAATGAATCGCTCAATTACGGAAGTATAATCGTATCGCAGACCAATCAGATCGTCTATAAGATGATGTACTCCACGTTCGATAATCCGATTCAGGATGAGCAATGGTCTGAAATTATTTTCAGATTATGGAGCATTTCCCGTGATATCTATCCATTGTTCGGGCGGTTGTTATATTCCAATGAACGTCCTCTCGAATTGTTTAATGAATTTCTACGATCGAAAGAAAAAGCTCAGGGGATCGAACCAAAACCGACTCAACAGCAACCGAGACGAGAAACCGTGGAGCCCGAACTGGGAAATCCGATGAACGGAATCTGGCATGATTTCGGAGATTGGTATATCCAAAATTAAAAAGACTCGATCTATATTCGAATATAATTTTACTCTTTACTTGAATCGGTAGGAGTGAGTGTTACTATATCCAATTCCCGGAACGCTTCCCAGTGTTTCGGGAATTGTGCTTTTAAGAACAGCGGGGTGCCATCAACCGGATGATTCATCTCAATGGATGTGGCGTGAAGAAAAAGCGGTTCGATACCGAGCTCTTCTTTGAAGATCCGATTGTGCTTGCCATCCCCGTGAACCCGGTCATTAATGATATAATGACGCAAATGAGCCAGGTGTTGGCGAATCTGATGCCATCGACCGCTTAAAGGATTGCACTCAATGATCGAATATCGGGCTGTCGGGTAATTTCCGATCGGGCGATTCATCGTATAGCTTGCGATCATTCGGAATTCGGTTTGAGCATCGCGCAGATTACCGCGGTCGTTCTTGACGGGATGATCAAGTAGTTCGGGTCCGCCATACCACCCTCTGACCAAAGCTGTGTAGGTTTTCCGGATTCCACTATCGGTAAGCATATTGCTCAGCGTGCGCGCCGTTTCGGGATCGAATGCAAAGAGCAGAACGCCCGAAGTAGGCCGGTCAAGCCGATGAACCGGATACAGGTGTCGCTCTACCTGATCACGAAGGTGTTGTAAGACGAAATCAGACTCCTCTTCAGCGATGCGGGTACGATGCACGAGCATACCGCCCGGTTTATTGATAGCAATGAAATAGGAATCCTGATAAATAATTTCAAACATGCTTGATAGGAATGATGGATGATCGGGTATGGATGAGAGCGCAACTCGACGAAGCGTCTTTCGATGCAAAATTAGAGCGGCAATCGGATTCTCTATTAATATTTATAGTTAAAAAGTGAAAGCGTATTTCCCGAAAACAAGTGCCTTGTCTTTAACTTATTTATCTTTGTGTCGAAAATCAAAACATTATGGGAAAGAATAAGTTACAGAAATTCGATGATATGAATTCGTATCCGCATGTTTTTCAGTATCCTTTTGGCGTATTGAAAGATCAGGGATTCGAAATGAAAGGCAATTGGGGAAAGTCTTTTTTCAAAAATGATAATCCGATCATTCTGGAATTGGGATGCGGTAAAGGCGAATACGCAGTTGGTCTGGCACGTAAATATCCGGATAAGAACTTTATCGGAATCGATATAAAAGGTGCCCGTATGTGGACCGGCGCAAAAGCATCTTTGGAAGAAGGGCTGAACAATGTCGCGTTTCTGCGTACCAACATCGAGTTGATCAACCATTTCTTCGCAGCGGGAGAAATCGCGGAGATCTGGATCACGTTCCCGGATCCGCAGATGAAGAAAGTCACCAAACGGCTTACTTCTACCCGTTTTATGAAACTATATCTGGAAATTCTGAAACCGGAAGGAATTGTACATTTGAAATGTGATTCGAATTTCCTTTTCACGTATACATCGGAAATGGTGAAAGCCAACAATTTCCCAACCTTGTTCCGTACGGAAGATCTTTATCATTCTGATATTAACGACGATATCCTGCTTTCAATTCAGACCTATTACGAACAGCAATGGATCGATCGAGGCATCGACATTCGTTATATCAAATTTTGTCCTGAACAAAGAGACCCATTCATTGAACCCGAGATCGAGATCGAATATGATTCTTACCGGAGCTTCAACCGCAGCAAACGAAGCGGAAACGCAATGGGTAAATAATTAATATATAAAAAAGCATGGCATTATATCCGAATCTGATTATAGACGCACTTCGTCAGGTGAGATATCCGGGAAGTGGAAAGAATCTAGTCGAAGCCGGAATGGTGGAAGACGATATGCGTATCGATGGTACGAAAGTTACTTTTTCTTTGATCTTTGAAAAACCGAACGATCCGTTTATCAAATCGGTCGTAAAAGCAGCCGAAGCGGCGGTCATCGCCTTTGCCGGCGAACCGGTCGATATCAAAGGAAATATCTCAGTCAAATCGAAGCAGGCTCCTCGCCCCGAACCCGATAAATTATTACCTCAGGTTAAGAACATCATTGCCATCTCTTCCGGAAAAGGAGGGGTGGGTAAATCGACTGTTTCTGCCAACTTAGCCGTAGCGTTAGCTTCCATGGGGTATAAGGTCGGCTTATTGGATGCCGATGTATTCGGTCCCTCAATGCCGAAGATGTTCGGAATCGAGGATGCGCGTCCTTATCTGGAGTCTGTTGACGGACGAGATCTGATCATCCCGGCTGAGAGTTATGGCGTGAAACTATTATCGGTCGGTTTTTTCGTGGATCCGAAGAATGCGACCGTTTGGCGTGGCAGTATGGCCGGTAATGCGCTGAAACAGCTTATTGCCGATGCGCATTGGGGTGATTTGGATTATTTCCTGATCGACCTTCCTCCGGGCACGAGCGACATCCATCTGACCATCGTACAGACCGTTGCTCTTACCGGTGCGGTCGTAGTAAGTACTCCGCAGGAAGTGGCGTTGGCCGATGCCCGCAAAGGAATCGATATGTTCCGCAACGAAAAAGTGAATGTTCCTGTATTGGGCTTGGTGGAGAATATGGCTTGGTTTACGCCGGCCGAACTTCCTCAAAACAAATATTATCTTTTCGGCAAAGAAGGAACCAAACGATTGGCTGAAGAACTCAATGTACCTTTGTTAGCTCAGATTCCTCTTGTTCAAAGTATCTGTGAAGGTGGTGACAATGGAGCACCCGTTGCTTTGGATGAAAACTCGGTTACGGGAATCGCTTTCCGCGAACTTGCTCATGAATTGGTTCGACAAACAGAGATCCGTAACGAAACGCTTCCGAAAACAGAACGTGTGGATGTGAAAAAAGGTCAGCATTAAATCAACTGATTTGACATTGTTCCAAACGATAAAAAAATAAATCCCCTTTTCTCGAAACCGAATCGGTTTTATCGAGAAAAGGGGATTCTTTTGTAGAGTTCATCTGATATCGCTGAGCGATCGATCATCGCAGATGAAACTCAATGCGATGGTTTCTATAAATGATGTTTAGAAATCGGCTTACCAATTCAAACAAACTTCAACTCCTTCCGCTTCATTTTCGAAACGCAATAAGAATGTTTTGCTTTCTCGATCCCAAACGCTTACGGCATCTACCGGTTTGTCATGAGCAATGCTTTTCAGCCGCACTTTCTTCGGTCTGTCCGGAAGGCGGATACGCATGATATTCGATGTGTTTTCCGGGCTTCGAGCCAAAAACGAATAGGTGTCCTCTGCGATGGATTCTTCAAAAACTCGAGAAGCCGAAGCCAATACCTGTGGCTTTTCAGGTTCGTCAATCCGTTCGAGATTGAAAAGCAGAC
>CAMTOW010000084.1 GCA_947074245.1 uncultured Bacteroidales bacterium
ACACATAAACGAGTGTTAAGAAAAATACCCTTTTGAATGTGTATTTTTGGTGAAAAGAAACTGTTATTCTATTCATTAACAGGACAATATTTTGTATTTTTGCCTATCTTAAAAATAAATTCCGTTTATATGTCTGAAAACAAGAGAATTAAAACCGCATTGGTTTCTGTTTACCACAAAGATGGCCTTGAAGATATTTTGCGCAGATTGTATGCCGAAGGTGTAAATCTTATCTCCACAGGAGGAACTCAGGAATTCATCGAATCATTGGGAATCCCGTGCGGAGCCGTAGAGGATCTGACATCCTATCCGTCGATATTGGGCGGTCGCGTAAAGACCTTACATCCTAAGATTTTCGGAGGTATATTGTGTCGTCGCGAACTGGAGGGAGATATGCAGCAGATCGCTGAATATGGAATTCCGGAGATCGACCTGGTGATCGTAGACCTGTATCCGTTTACCGATACGGTAGCATCGGGTGCTGAAGAGAAAGCAATTATTGAAAAAATAGACATAGGCGGAATCTCTTTGATCCGTGCAGCAGCCAAGAATTTTAAAGACGTAGTGATCGTCGCTTCGAAATCGCAATACGCACCGTTGCGCGATATTTTGGAAGAAAAAGGAGCACAGACTACGCTGGAAGACCGTAAATGGTTTGCCAAAGAAGCGTTTGGCGTTTCATCGGCATACGATACGGCGATCTTCAACTGGTTTGACAATGAAGAAGGAAGCGCACTTCGTTTGGCAGCAGACAATGCCAAAGTGCTTCGCTACGGAGAGAACCCGCACCAGAAAGGGGTATTCTACGGAGACTTCAACGAAATGTTCGAACAGTTGCAAGGAAAAGAGATCTCGTACAACAACCTGTTGGATATCGACGCAGCAGTAGCTCTGATCTCGGAATTCGACGATTTGACGTTTGCTATCCTAAAACATAACAACGCATGCGGACTGGCTTCGCGCCCGGTTATGGTTGACGCTTATAACGCAGCATTCGCCGGCGACCCGCTTTCGGCATTCGGCGGAATTCTGGTTACAAACGGAGTCGTAGACAAAGCGACCGCAGAGGCGATGAGTTCTTTGTTCTTCGAAATCATCATCGCTCCGGATTATGACATGGACGCGCTGGAGATTCTTTCGCAGAAAAAGAACCGTATCATCCTTGTACAGAAAAAAGAGGTGAATACGAAAAAACAATGTCGTACGTTGCTTAACGGCGTTCTGGTACAGGACAAAGACCTGCACACGGAGAAAGCCGATGAGTTGAAACAAGTGACAGCCAAAGCAGCAAGCGCACAGGAAACGGAAGATATGCTATTCGCGAACAAGATCGTGAAGAACAGCAAATCGAACGCGATCGTGCTTGCGAAAAACAAGACATTATGCGCGAGCGGCGTGGGACAGACATCCCGTATCGACGCATTGAAGCACGCGATTGAGAAAGCGAAAAACTTCGGTTTCGAGCTGGAAGGAGCCGTAATGGCATCGGACGCGTTCTTCCCATTCCCGGATTGTGTTGAGGTAGCCGATCAGGCAGGAATCACAGCAGTAATCCAACCGGGAGGATCGATCAATGATAAATTGTCTATCGCCTATTGTGACGAACACAATCTGGCTATGGTGACAACCGGAATCAGACATTTCAAACACTAATCCTCTCAGAGGCGGATGGTGTGCGGATGTCAAAATTGAACTTTTGAATATTATTAAATAGAAAAAATGGGATTATTCTCTTTCACACAAGAAATAGCGATTGACCTCGGGACGGCCAATACGATCATCATCCATAACGGGAAGATCGTAGTGAACGCACCATCGATCGTAGCCCTTGACCGCCGTACGGACAAGCTGCTTGCCGTAGGAGAACGCGCTCAGCAGATGCATGGGAAAACTCATGAGAACATCCGCACCATCCGTCCGCTACGCGACGGTGTGATCGCAGACTTCTACGCAGCGGAACAAATGATCCGCGGAATGGTTAAAATGGCCTTTAAAACCAGCCGTTGGTTCTCGCCTTCTCTACGTATGGTAGTATGTATTCCGTCGGGAAGTACGGAGGTAGAAATTCGTGCCGTTCGTGACTCCAGCGAGCATGCAGGCGGCCGTGACGTATATATGATTTATGAGCCGATGGCAGCGGCGCTCGGTATCGGGCTAGACGTTGAGGCACCGGAAGGAAACATGATCGTAGATATAGGTGGTGGATCTACCGAGATCGCGGTTATCTCTCTGGGCGGTATCGTATCGAACAAATCAATCCGTATCGCGGGTGACGACCTAACAGCCGACATCCAGGAATATATGCGCAGACAGCATAATATCAAAGTGGGTGAACGTACGGCAGAGATCATCAAAATCAACGTAGGATCGGCACTTACCGAACTGGAGAATCCGCCAGAGGACTTCATCGTACACGGACCGAACCAGATGACCGCATTGCCAATGGAGGTGCCGGTTTCTTATCAGGAGATCGCACACTGTATCGAAAAATCGATCTCTAAGATCGAGGCCGCGGTATTGAGCGCATTGGAACAGACTCCACCGGAGTTGTATGCCGACATCGTACGAAACGGTATTTATCTTGCCGGCGGTGGTGCCATGCTTCGCGGTCTGGACAAACGTTTGAGAGATAAGATCGGTATTCCGTTCCATATCGCGGAAGATCCGCTATTGGCAGTAGCCAAAGGAACCGGTATCGCTCTGAAAAATATCGACAAATTCTCATTCTTGATTCGTTAATCGGAATGAGCATGTAATTGTCAATCAAAAACGCCAAGACGCAAAGACGCTCTGTTTTTCATATCGAAAATCTGAAACTTTGCGTCTTTGCGTCTTTGTGTTTAATATCAACTTTATGCGCAATCTCATCCAGTTTTTTGTAAGGAACAGTCCTTTTTTCGTATTTCTACTTTACGGATTGATCAGTTTATTTCTGTTGATTCGTTTCAACTCGTATCACCAAAGCGTGTTTTTCAGTAGCGCCAACAGTGCGATCGCCGAAGTTTACTCCGTAGCGGGTAACGTGACGAGCTATTTCGGGTTAAAACAAATCAACCAAGACTTGCTTGAAAGAAACGGTTATCTGGAAAAAGAGATTTTGGTATTGAAGGAGCAACTACGCGATCAGCGAAGTGGAGATCTGATGAACGATTCGATTACGAAGTATGACTTTATCGTAGCGCAGGTGATCAATAACAGCGTGACGCAACTGAAGAACTACATCACCCTGAACAAAGGCTCGAAAGAGGGCGTGAAAGTGGGGATGGGGGTAGCCGATCAGAACGGAATCATCGGAATCGTAAGTGTCGTAAGCGAACATTACTCGGTCGTGATCTCGGTTTTGAATACGAAATTGCGTATCAGCGCCAAGGTGAAAGGAAGCGATTATTTCGGATCGCTCGTTTGGGACGGACACAGCTCGCTGTACGCTACGCTGGAGGAGTTGCCTCGCCATGTAGAGTTCGCAAAAGGCGATACGATCGTAACGAGCGGATATTCTGCGGCATTTCCCGAAGGACTTCCGGTAGGAGTTATCGAGGGATACAGCAAACAGTCGAACGATAACTTTTATGCTTTGAAAATCGCTTTATCGGCGGATTTCAACCGTCTGAACGACGTGCGCGTGATCATTAATAAAGAACAAGAGGAACAGCTTGCCCTTGAAAAAGCAGCAGCCAATTAAAAAGCAATCCCATGCGAAATATCATCTATTATCTGTTTTTGTTTGTCGTATTATTGCTTTTGCAGGTACTTATTCTGAATAATATCCATTTGGGCGGATTGGCGACCCCGTTTCTGTATATCTGGCTTCTGCTGAAGTTGCCGGCAGAAACACCGCGCGGCCTGATCATCACGATCGGATTCTTTTTCGGCCTAATCATCGATATGTTCTGCAATACGCCGGGAATGCACGCATTGGCATCGACTTTTATCGGATTTATGCGCGATCCGCTTTTGTTTCTTTTCGTTTCAAACGAGGAGATGAAGACGGGTACACCTTCGATCCGGACGATGGGTCTGGGCGCGTTTTCGCGTTATTTGATCGTGTTTGTGTTTTTATATTGTTTTGCGCTTTACCTGATCGAAGCATTCAGCTTTTTCGATTTTCCAACCCTATTACTTAAAATCATATCAAGCACGATACTGACGCTGCTTCTTATGTTTGGCATCGAAAGTTTAAAACCTTCCTATAAGTGAGAAAAAACTACGAATTAGAGAAACGACAATATATTATCGGCGGGGGAATCGCATTGATCATTCTGATCTACGTGATACGCCTGTTTACTTTGCAAGTGCTGGACAGCGATTATAAAAAATTCGCCGACAGTAACGCTTTTTTGAAAAAAACGTTGTATCCGTCGCGCGGTATGATCTATGACCGCAACGGAGAATTGCTCGTATACAATCAGCCGGCTTACGATCTGATGATGGTGATGCGTGAAGTAAAACCATTCGATACATTGGATCTTTGCAATACGCTGAACATCTCCAAAGAACAATTCGACAAGCGAATTCAAGACATTAAGAACCGGCGACTCAACCCGGGATATTCGTCTTATACGCCTCAGACCTTCCTCAATCAACTTTCCGGAAAAGATTACGGATTATTGCAGGAGAAGCTGTTTAAGTTTCCGGGGTTTTATATCCAGAACCGAACCATTCGGCAATATAATTATTTTACCGCGCCTCATATACTAGGGAACATCCGAGAGGTGTCTCGCCGGGATATCGAAAAAGACGATTATTATCAGCGAGGAGACTATACGGGTGACTTGGGTGTGGAGAAATCGTATGAATCGTATCTGAGAGGGCAGAAGGGAATCGAGATTCTGCTGCGCGACGCTCACGGGCGACTGAAAGGACGCTATGAGGACGGTGCATTCGACGAAGCTCCTGTTTCGGGTAAAAATCTGAAATTGAGTATCGATGTGGAATTGCAGCAATATGCCGAATTGCTGATGCAAAATAAAATCGGAGCGGTGGTGGCTATCGAGCCTGAAACGGGAGAGATATTGGCCATGGTATCATCGCCGAGTTATAATCCTGCCGAGTTGGTGGGACGAGAGCGCGGAAAGAATTATCTGAAACTGACCAAAGACCCCTATAAACCGCTTTATGACCGAGCCATATCGGCCGCCTATCCACCCGGATCGACATTTAAACCGACTCAAGGGTTGATCGGGCTACAAGAGGGAATCATTGATGCCAATACCGCCATCGGGTGTAGCAACGGATATGTCGTGGGGAAGTTCCGCTTGGGATGTCACCCGCATCCGTCACCACTTGGATTGGTTCCATCGCTCGCAACGTCGTGTAATGCTTATTTCTGCGCGGTATTCCGAATGATGGTGGATAACCGTAAAAAGTATTCTACGATTCAGGAGGGATTTGATCAGTGGAAGGATTATCTGGTATCGATGGGGTACGGTTATAAGACCGGAATCGATTTGCCAAGTGAAAGCCGAGGGTTCATTCCCAATAGCAACTATTATAATAAGGTATTTAAAACGGATCGATGGAAATCGCTGAATGTGGTTTCGATCTCAATCGGACAAGGTGAGGTCTTGTCGACTCCGTTGCAAATCGCGAATCTTTCGGCTACCATAGCAAACCGGGGATATTATGTGACACCGCATGTCGTGAAGGAGATACAAGACACATTATTGCCCGAAGAGTTCGTGAAAAAACATTATCCGATGGTCGATAGAAAACATTATGAGACGATCGTAGACGGTATGGCAATGGCAGTGACAGGCGGTACTTGTCGAATCGGGGCGATTCCGGGGATCACCGTAGCCGGAAAAACCGGTACGGCACAGAATCCTCATGGTAAAGACCACTCGGCGTTTATGGGATTTGCTCCTATCGAAAACCCGAAGATCGCCATCGCGGTATATGTTGAGAATGCCGGATTCGGAGCGACTTATGCGGTGCCGATCGGAAGTTTGGTCATGGAGAAGTATCTGAACGGAAGCATCGCTCCCGAAAGGTTGTGGCTGGAAGATCGAATGGTGAATGCCAATACGATGATCTTTAGTAATATCAGAAAGTAAAATCAAATTTAAAATAAGAACGAAGTGCGCTCAAGAGATATAAACGTTTGGCGGAATCTAGATTGGTGGATCGTGGCCTTGTATACGGTTTTGGTCTTTGCCGGTTGGGTAAGTATTTACGCTGCCAGTTATAATTTCGACGATGTGAGTATCGTTGATATGGCGAGTCGTTCGGGTAAGCAGTTGATGTGGATCACGCTTGCTTTCGGCTTGGGAGCTATGATCATGATGATCGACGCACGGAGCTTTGAAACGCTTGCGCCGTTGATGTATTTCGTCATGTTGGGGGTATTATTGCTGACCATATTTATTGCGCCCGATGTGAAGGGATCCCGATCCTGGCTCGTTCTCGGGCCGGTGAGCATTCAGCCCGCGGAATTCGGAAAATTCGTCTGCGCACTGATGCTCGGTTATCTCTTCAATACCTATAACTTCATATTGACCAAACCGAAGAACTTCATTAAGGCCGTATTGATCGTTCTGATTCCTTTCGGATTGATCGTGATGCAACGCGAGACCGGGTCGGCATTGGTTTATTTGTCGTTCGTGCTTGTATTTTATCGCGAAGGGATGTCGGGGTTGGTGATGATTGCCGGGTTATGTGCGATTTTATTTTTCGTGATCGGTGTGAAGTATGGCAATGAGATTGTCGGAATAACCGAACTGGGGCCCGCTGTCGTCTTGCAAATGATTTTGCTAGTTCTCATTGGGATGGTTTATTTCTTTGTAAAGAATAGAGCCGCAGCCCGGAATATGTTGATCGGAATGGCGGCTATGCTGGGTATTGCCTTTTTGATTGATAAATGGATTCCATTAGATTTCGTCTATGTTGGATTGTTCATGTGTGGAGCAGCTGTGGTTTATCTCGTGTTGCTTTATCTGCAGCTTCGATATGCAAAATACTTGATTGTGGGAGGCTTTTCTATCGCATTTATGATCTTCTTGTTTTCTGTGGATTATGCCTTCAACGATGTGTTGGAGCCCCATCAGCAGATCCGAATCAAGGTTGCATTAGGTATGGAAGATGATCCGCGAGGAGCCGGATACAACGTGAATCAGGCGAAGATCGCAATCGGCTCGGGGGGATTAACCGGGAAAGGTCTTTTAAATGGCACTCAGACGAAATTGAAATATGTGCCGGAGCAGGATACAGACTTTATATTCTGTACGATCGGAGAGGAGGAAGGTTTTGTCGGATCCGTATTTGTGTTGATCCTGTTCCTGATCCTGATTATGCGGCTCATTCATTTGGCCGAACGGCAAAGGAGCATATTTGCCCGTGTGTATGGGTATTGTGTCGTATCAGTTTTCGCCATGCATGTTTTGATCAATGTAGGAATGGTAATCGGGTTATGTCCGGTGATTGGTATTCCATTGCCATTTTTTAGTTATGGCGGTTCGGGACTATGGTCTTTCTCAATCCTTTTATTTATTTTCTTGCGATTGGACGCATCGCGAATGGAAAGTTATTAATTAAGAGATCTAACGATATTTATCTTTAAACGATACTTGTACGATATATAAAACAAAGAAGCACACCAAATATCTTGGTGTGCTTCTTTGTTTATTGTTGGTTTTTACTGATTCGGACTCCAATCGAATTGATTCCTTTCAAATTCTTATCAATCATAGCCTGTCTGACTAAGATCGTATAAAC
>CAMTOW010000085.1 GCA_947074245.1 uncultured Bacteroidales bacterium
AAAAGGAAGTATAAAAGCATACGCGACGGCTTTCCATCCCATGGTTTTAGCTCCAGTGATGATCACTTCATCTCCTTTTTTCAGGGAATTTCCGTGATAAGAAACCCGGATGATCTTTTCGGCCATATCGGAAGCACTGCAAGCATTTTTTGCATGACAAGAGGCACATGCTGACATTTGGATGATTAATATGTCGGCCGTTCCAGTGCCGATCCGCTCTACGATTCCTCTGTGTTCTATCATATTGTTTATTTTGTAATCTCAACATTACAATACCGGACGCAAATATAAATATTATTTAATGTTGGCAGTCAGATATCAAAAAAAAAATGATGTGATTCTGCCCTTTGTTAAAAGGCAATAATCACATCATTTGTTTCATTCCGGAAAATCCGGTTATTTTTTATCGATATCAGACAAAATCCATTCATTAATACTATCGAGCAAGACCGTCGATTCTTTTCGCAAAGCCCATCCCCGCAACTGGGTGAAGCTGATCGCCGTCAGAAAATCGATTTCAGGGTAGAACGATGCCAGTTTCTGAGCCGTTATTTCTCCGCAGATCGCATAATCGATCTCACCTTTGGCTACCAATATGATTAACTGCTCTTCGCCATAAAGCGGATCTTCTTTCAGATGGATCGAATCGGCCATCTCTTCCGATAGGTTCTGGATGCGCAGTCTTGCAGGCGATCCCTGCTGGATATATATTGTTTTTCCGCCCAGTTCCAACTGATTGCGCAGAGGTTCAATCCCATCATTGGCATCGGCAATCCGCTGCACAAGCACGTATTTGGTCCGGTTTACGGGTTCGGTGAATCGGAAATCCTCTTTTCCGGTAATCGTAATCGGAATGTCGCGGGCTACGATATCCACGCGTCCCGTACGTAATCCGTCCAAACTGTTGTTGAGGTTCATTTCCGGATAGATATCTACCTTCAATCCGCTTTTTCGTTCAATCTGTTTGCAGAGTTCATAATCTTCTCCGGCCAGCGAGTCACCACTCACGTAATAGCTGTTGCTGTTATATTCGATCGCTACACGCAATACGCCTTCTTCTCGGATCTGCTCGTAATCTCGTGGCAACTGTTCGGTGGTCACCTCCTTATTAAAGAAGTAGAGCATTACCATCAGAATCACGGTTATCGCCAGTAAACCGATGTAGAGCGGTAGGATTTTTTTCGTATTGATCATAATCGAATCCGTTTAGTTGCTGAAATCGATGCTCAGACCGAATTTGAAAATGCGCGGGTTCATCGGATAGAAAGGAGCCAGGAAGTAATCGTTTCCGCCCACGATCCCTTTATTCACATGATACATCATCACATAGAAGCGCACTTTTTTCAGCTGCATATTCGCATACGCGTTCATCAACGGATAGCCGCCTGTCTGAGCGATGTTCTGATTATGGAACATCTGAGTAGCCGGCTGATACATCGGCGAATAATATTTCGTATTCATTCGGCAGTCGATTCCCAACTGTGTATGCAAAACGCGCGCGATTCGAAACTTCAGATAAAGTTGCGAATAGAAGCTCAGTTCGGGTAGCGGCAATATATCCTGCTGGCTGGATTTCTGATAAACGATGCTGTTGTCCCAATTCAGAATTCCCAAACGGACGTTCTGCATCAGTTCGGCACTGAACACCTGGATGTTTTTCCCCGCCTGAGTCGGTTTACCGTCTAAGTTGAAGTAAAGATAGTTCGTAATATTCTCTACGCCGGCTTTGATTTTCGTGCGGGTGTAGGGGATAATCAGTTCACCTTCGGCATGTACGCGTTTTTCTTTGCTGAAATTGTTGCTCCATGCGAAATGGTTCGACATGTAGTGCTTCATATAATAGGAAGGCTCGATGTTATGAAAAAAACCGTTCGCTTTCACGATCAGCGAGTCTTTAAACATCGGAATCTTCGTCTGCAATTCACCGTTGATATACAAATCCCCCAGATTGTCGCCGGTCAGTCCGAACAAAGCGTCGGCGCGATAAGTCAGGATCGAACCTTTCTGTTTCGTCAGTTCACCGCCGACCCAAAGAATATTGCTCTTTCGGATCCGGTCGATAAAGGCCAAATCATCAGGATTCTGCATATTGGTATATTTTCGGTTCTCGAGCGTTACATAAGCACCCAATCCGAATTTGGCATATTTATGAAACCCTTCGTTCAAGGCGATACCGAGTGTATTTTTTACCGACATGAATTTGAGCGAGTCATTGGTCATTTCGGTGTTCAGAATCGTGTCGTTATAGAATCCTTTTGTTTTTACTCCGTTCGGATCGATTCGGAAGCGGCGGAAATTGGCCGAATAATGAAACGTATGGATGAAACTCGTCACCGGGACGAATTCTTCAATACCTACACTATCCTGATCGTTCATATAAACCGTCCGTTCCACTCCGAGATTATACCGTTGCGTCAGATAAATGTCTTTCTGTTTCACACGGTTCCAAGCCGTTTCCAGATTGGTGGGGATATTCTTCGGATCCGAAAGCTGCTTCTGGTTCTCATCCGGATGCAGGATATAATCCATATTCTGGATACCCCCGTTTTCCTGATTCGAAAAGTTTCCGGCGTTGGAATAGGCGTTGAGTTGATATTTATCGCCGATGTAGCTCACATACGCCTGCCAGTCGAGCGAGTTGACCGCCTGCCAGTTGTAGAATCCGCGCGTATAGATGTAATCGATTGATGCTCCGAGTCCCAGTCGTTTGTTGACGTTGCCCCAAAACGTACCTTTCAGTCGGTCTTCCGCATTTTGTTTGGAACCTCCGGTCAGATAAGCGAGTTGAGTAAACGGGATCTGGGTATTGTAGAATGTCGCTTTATCGGGCGATACGTTGAAACGCTCGTAAGCTTTCATAAAGATGAACTCAGGCGTGCGCATGCGCGAAAAGAAAATCCGCGATTCGCCCGGCGATCCGAAATTGGCCAGATAGTTATAGGCCGTTGTGAAAGAGTCTTCTACGTCGGTATTGTAATAGTTCAGAGCGGTCGTATCTAGCGCTACGGCGTAGCGAGTGCCGAGATAAGGCGAAAGGCGCCAGGAATAGGTCTTTTCCTCATGCTGGATACACGGGTCTTCAGCAGGAGCGTTTTTGTCCGTATTGCCTTGCGAAAATGCTTCGGGAATGCCTGAAAGCAGGATTAATGCAAAAAAAATTAATACTCTTTTCATATCAGGCAAAGATATAACAAATTACGATATGATGTATGAAAGTATGTCAAGCCGAATCGATATCTTTGCACCATTATTTACAAGGATATACTTATCAGATGCTAAAGAAACTGAAGATCTATTTTGAACTTTTCTCCGTTTTTTTCAAAATCGGCGCATTTACGTTCGGCGGAGGATGGGCGATGATCTCCATCATCGAAAAAGAGGTGGTGGGCAAGAAAAACTGGATCAGTAAAGAAGAATTCGTCGACGCGCTTGCCATTTCCCAATCGTTGCCCGGTATTCTGGCCGTAAACATATCCATTTATACGGGCAATAAGCTGCGTTCGCTCAAAGGGGCGATTGTCGCGACGCTGGGGACTGTATTGCCATCGTTTATGATGATCCTGGCCATTGCTATTTTCTTTACCCGAATCTATCACGATCCGAATGTGGTCGCGGTTTTCAACGGCATCCGTCCGGCAGTGGTGGCTCTGATTATCGTTCCGGTATTTTCAACGGCCAAATCGGCCAAAATCGATAAGACCAATTTCTGGATTCCCATTGTCGGAGCCTTACTGATTTGGTTACTGGGTGTTTCTCCCATCTATATCATCTTCGGCGCGGCAGCCTTCGGAGTGATCCGTATGCTGGTTCGTTCTCGTTAATAAACCTATCTCAATTGACTCGTTATGATCTATCTGCAGCTTTTCTGGGTATATTTTAAAATCGGATTGTTCGGTTTCGGCGGCGGCTATGCCATGCTTTCTCTCATTCAGCACGAAGTGGTCGAGAAGCATCAATGGATTACCGACGCTCAGTTTACCGATATCGTGGCGATATCGCAGATGACGCCCGGTCCGGTCGGTATCAACAGCGCCACCTACATCGGCTACATCGTAAGCGGCAATTCCGTATGGGGTTCGGCTATCGCTACGTTTGCCGTTTGTCTGCCATCGTTCGTACTGATGTTGCTCGTGAGCCGCATGGTGCTCAAATACAAAGAAAACCGATGGGTAAACGCCATATTTACCGGATTGCGTCCGGCGATTGTCGGGCTGATCGCAGCCGCGGCGTTAAGCTTGATGAACGGGCAGAACTTCCCCGATATCAAGAGCATCATCATGTGCGCGGCAGCTTTTGTCGCCGTCAAATTCCTAAAGATTCACCCGATTCTGATGATTGTGATCGCAGGCGTAATCGGTTTCTTTTTCTTCAAACCGGTTCAACCCGTATCAGAACCAATCGTTGAGGTTGTACGTTCTTTCCACTTCGGTCTGGAGGGGTTGGGGTAACTGATAAAAGAAATCAATTCCCGTCAACTTCTGAATACTATCAACCGAAACGGCGAATTTTTGCAGTTTTTCATTCGATCCTTCATTCTTAAACAGAAAGCCGATCGCTTTCGGTTTCTTTCCGAACGGGCTCATGATCACTTTATAGAACTGATCGGGAACAGCTACTTTGTTCAGCCCTATCGATTTGCATCTTTTCGATAAGATCGGTCCGCATACGATTAGGATTGCGCTGTCTTTTTTAGCCCAGTCGCGCCCTTTGTCTTCAAGCGATTTCCAGATTCCCCGATTCAGTTCGGGTGCTTGAGGGCAGATGTTGGTAAAATAAAATGATTCTTCCATCGCCTGTTTATCCCACGTCATGTCGGCTGCGGGAGCCATGTGTCCGCGATCATACCCCGAACGCGTATAGTCGGCGTTGCTCGCCTGCCCTTGCCGAATCTTCGGATCCTGTACGAACCGGTTGTTTCGTTTGGAATTTCCTTTCACTTCATGCATCGTCAGTTCATAAGCTACCCAGTTCGGGAGTTTCGTTCGGCTGTTATACGAAGCCGCGTATCCCAGATGCTCGACGATTTGTTCCGGCCGATCGGTCGCTTTGGCCGGTAATTCCAATTTTTTATATTTTTTCAAATCCGCTTTTGCCGATTTCGGGACGAATCCTTTCTGATCGGTTACCGGTTCTGTTTTCCCTTTTTTCTCGGTTTCGTTTTTTACCGCCGACTGCTTTTTCTCGTTTTTCGAGTCAGATTCCTTTTTCTCGTTTTCTGTCTTTTTTTGTTGCGTAGGCGTGGCCGTTGCGGGCGTTACCGGTTTCGAGTCGTTTTGTGCAATCTGCTTTTCGTCGGTTGTACACCATTTCGCCACCTCTTTTTTCAAAGCGGCCCATCTGCTTTCGAAGGGAGCCGGATAGGTTTGCCAAAGCAATCCGAAGGTAAGGAGAGCGGCGATGATGAGGAGGATCGTTGTACGGGAACTGCGCGAAGAACCGGATTTTTTACCGGAACTGTTTTTATTTTTTTTTGCCATGTGATGCGTATTCTGTTTTCGGTGCAAATATAAAAGGAATAATGCGATTGGTCTTCATGAATTTCCTTCTGGTTTTTCTGAATCAACCGAGTGGGAATAATCCTTTCAAACGGGATTAAACGCCCGTTTTATCGTGAGATAGCGTTCATTAACTCGCCTTCGAATGGGTGTTAATTGGCGATAAAACGATTCCTCTTCAGAAGAAAAAAACAATATGGCAGGCAGTCTTTTCATTTTTTCTATCTTTGTTTTATTGAATCGTATAAACTAATTAAAACAGAAATCCCATGAATCTTACAGAACGTTTTCTTCATTATGTAAGTAAAGACACACAGTCGGATGAACTTACCCAGATGACACCCAGCACTCCGGGCCAGATGGAATTTGCCAAAGAGTTAAAACATGAACTCGAACAACTCGGACTGACCGAAATCTCATTGGATGAAAACGGTTACCTGATGGCTACCCTTCCGGCGAATACCGACAAGGACGTGCCGGTAATCGGTTTTATCGCCCACATGGATACTTCGCCCGACATGAGCGGTCGCAATGTATCGCCGCGTATCGTGAAAGATTACGACGGGGGTGATATCGTTTTGAACGAAGCGGAAAAAATCACGCTTTCCCCCAAAGCATTCCCTGAATTAAAAAACTATATCGGTCAGGATCTGATCGTAACCAACGGGCTCACTCTATTGGGAGCCGACGATAAAGCCGGTATCGCAGAGATCGTTTCGGCCATGCAGTATCTGATGAAACATCCTGAGATCAAACACGGTAAAGTACGTGTGGCGTTTACGCCGGATGAGGAGATCGGACTGGGCGCGCATAAATTCGACGTATCCCGTTTCGGGGCGGAATGGGCTTATACGATGGATGGTGGCGAAATCGGCGAACTGGAATATGAGAATTTCAATGCTGCCGTAGCTAAGATTACCTTCAAAGGACGTAACGTGCATCCGGGTTATGCGAAAGATAAAATGATCAACTCGATCCGCGTTGCCAATCAGTTCGTGAGCATGTTGCCGCGTACGGAAACTCCGGAGCATACGACCGGTTACGAAGGATTCTATCATCTGATCGATTTCAAAGGCACCGTCGAAGAATCGTCGATCACTTATATCATCCGCGATCACGATCGCGAGCTTTTCGAACGTCGCAAAAAAGAGATCGAACATCTTGTCAATAAGATCAATCAGGAGTTTCCGAATTGCGCTTCGTTGGAGATGAAAGATCAATACTATAATATGCGCGAGAAGGTTGAACCGGTAAAATACATTGTGGATCTGGCTTTTGAGGCGATGGAAGCGGCAGGCGTAACTCCTGTTGTGAAACCGATTCGCGGAGGTACAGACGGCTCGCAGTTATCGTACAAAGGATTGCCTTGTCCGAACATCTTCGCCGGAGGTTTGAATTTCCACGGACGTTATGAATTCGTGCCGATCCCGTCGATGGAAAAAGCGATGATGACCGTCGTGAAGATTTGTGAACTCGTGACGGAGAAAAACTTCAAATAATCGGATTCGATAGTGGATCTGAAAAATAGAAATGCCTTCCGGTATGCCATCAAATGGTAGCCGGAAGGCATTTTTTTATAATTTCTTTTCAGCCGGACGATTGGTGTCGGGTTCGGATGCCGGACTCGGAGTTTCGGTTTCCGCCTGGGGCGTTTCTTCGGGTTGGACGGGAGTCTCCGAATCCGTAGCCGTTGTCTGCGCTGCGGCTGTTGCCGAGACATTTCCAGATGGGTTGGGCGTGTTTCCCGTCGGTGCGTTATCTGCCGGAGCGATATCATCATAAGAAGGTTCTTTCGGTTGATGATCGAGGTTAGGGAACGGCGGATATGGTCGTTTCGGAATCGTGGTTTCATTGCCGTCGCGCATCGCGTAGTAATGCGGCGACATGATTTCTACGCCGGCCTTATTGAATGAATCTTGAATATTCTGCAAAAGAATCGACAGAATCTTCGGTTGTTTGTCCGCATCCAGAATATAAGCGTTGATCTGATATACGGGATACCAGTCGTTGAGCGACGTTTCGAGCACAAACGGCGCGGGCTCTTTACATACGCCCGGTGTGGCAAGCGCCGCATCGATCAGCAACTGATGGATTTCACGCCAGGCAGCATCGTAGCCGATGGTCACTTCGGTATGAATGATCAGTCCGAATTTGCGTGTCGAAGCGCTGT
>CAMTOW010000086.1 GCA_947074245.1 uncultured Bacteroidales bacterium
ATCAATTGACAGAATATATTCTTGAATATCATCTACCGATCGGAATCGGTAATCGGATAAATACAGAACTATGAAAAAAGTGATTTTTATATTATCCTCATGGGATAAATTCGGAGATACGGGCGAAAAGACCGGTTGGTGGATGAGTGAAGCCGCTCATCCGTGGAAAAAACTGAAAGAAGCGGGTATTGCCGTAGATTTCGCATCGCCCCAGGGTGGCGAACCGCCGGTAACCGGAGTTGATATGAAAGATCCTGTGAATACTGAATTCATGAACGATCCGGAAGTAAGCGCGAAACTAAAAGATACCTATTTATTGTCTGCCATTCGGAAAGAGGAATATGCCGCGATTCATCTTGTAGGCGGACATGGCGCATGTTGGGATTTTCCGGATAATCGGGAATTACAAGATCTGATTGCCTGGTTTTTCGAAAACGGGCGCATCGTATCGGCCGTATGTCATGGGCCAAGCGGTTTATTTAATGTCAGACTAAGCAACGGAGAGTATCTGATCAAAGGGCGCCGACTAACGGGGTTCTCGGATAATGAAGAATGTGAGATTCGAAAATGCTATGATGTTCCTTTCCTGCTACAAGAGCAACTAATGCTGAAAGAGTGTAATTATATCCTTAAAGAAAACTGGCATGATCATATCGAAATGGACGGTAATCTTATTACAGGACAAAATCCTCAATCGGCCATGAGTCTGGGCGTAGAATTAGCGAAGATGATTAAGGCCTGACATTGGGTATTTTGCAGATCGGAATAAGATACCCTATATATTATTCGATCGCTTGTAAGAAATCATAGAACCTATTTCATGGAAAAAGAAAAATTAAAGATCGGCGATCATGTTCGCTGGGATTCTGAAGCAGGATATGTAACGGGAGTCATTACAGATATCCATTTCGCGGATTTCGATTACAAAGGATGGACACATCACGCAACAGAAAGCGATCCGCAATATGAAATTAAAAGTGACAAATCAGATCATATTGCCGTTCATAAAGGTAGCGCGCTGAATCTTATTGAATAAGCCGAACATTCTTGTTGGTAATACCAAAACAAGAATTATATAAAAAAAGAAAACCCCTTATCTCTCCGGTTTCATTGATTCAATAAACCAAAGAGAATAAGGGGTTTTAATTTATAGTTACGGTTAATTCGAAATTATCCGTGATCTGTTATACTTGAAATCATCGTATCGGTTCGATACGCAATTTATATTCAAACGAGCCAGAAGCCGGAATCTGATATTTTTCCAACGTGTTCGGTCCGCAACTCGCATTACCCAGTCCTCTGTGCATGCGATCGAAATGAACAATAACTTCTTCGCGAGGTTTCAGTTCCCATTCATGACCGGCATCATTCATTACCAAATCCGCATCGTCAAAATGCAGCGCAGAAAAACCAACCTGTCCGTCTGCCGTAAAGCGTAGTCCGGTTCGATCGGATGCAATGAATTCTACATAGCGTAAATCTTCACGATTACCCATCGTCTGAGGTTTCAGATAATGCTCCTGCATTCCGCTAACGGTCGAAGCATATTTCCCTAGAAGAGATCCTGTCTTTCTGTCCGGATAGTTTTCAAGTGGACCACGGCCATAATAAACCACTTCCTCCAATCCCGGAACCAATGAAACGGCAAGACCCATTCGGCGCAGACCATCTGTCAACGGAGTAAATGAAGTTGTCATATCAATCGTTCCATTCGGATAGAATACATATTGTATCGCATAAGTACATTTCCCTGCCAATTCACGTTGTGTATCAACCGTCAATGTCTTTTTGTCTTTGCTTAATTTCCAGTTGATTTGAGCATTCGTAAATACATATTCGCTCGTGTCTTTGTAACGGTCATTTTCGATATAACGATAATCGTTAAACAAGAAGCCGTTGCCTTCATAAAGCATCTCCTTGTTACCATAGATCATGGAAGTCAAGACACCGTTGGTCAAATCAAACGAAGCGGAAAAATCCGTACCGGTTACAGTCAGTTTCTCTTTCGTTGTGTTAACCTTCAATTTTCCGGTCAATGTATTTGGTGAAATCGTTTCCAAAGCAGGCTTCTCATTCATTGAGAATTGATCATAAGCCATTACATGGCCTTTCGGAGCCCACACCTGATCGGCTTTTGTAATCAGATATACATTCATCAGATATTCGGAACCGGCAACAGGAGAGGTCGTATATGCCAATTTGATTCGTTGCGATTTTCCAGCCGGAATCGAAGGCAGCTGAGACGTTCCCGTTTCAACTACAACTCCGTCTTGAAGCACTTCCCAGCTCAGATCATATTTATTCAAGTCGGAGAAATTATACTTGTTGCGCAATTCGAATGTTTGATCAGTCGGATTAAATCCTGAAAAGACCGCATTTTGATAAATTCTTTTCACTTCCGCCAATTTCGGAGTCTCTTGTCTGTCTGCCGTCAGGATTCCATTGCTACAGAAGTTCCCCTGGTGCGGACCCGGAAAATCATATCCGGTATAGAAGCCTTTGATCGAGCCTGATTTGATCTCCTGCGGATGATAGATAGCCTGATCGACCCAATCCCAGATACAACCACCGATAATACGATTACTGCCTTCGATAAGATCCCAATATTCTTCCAGATTACCGATAGCATTTCCCATCGCATGTGCATATTCACAAATGAAATGCGGACGGGTTTCTTCATTTACATCGAGTTTCTGCAATTCTTCCAAAGAAGGATACATATTAGAAGTCATATCGGTATGATTCCAGCTTCCTTGTCCTTCATAATGGATGATACGAGAATCCAACGCACGGATGGCATCATAAGCCGGTGTGAAATTCGGGCCATCACCACTTTCATTACCCAACGACCAGAAAATTACACTCGGATGATTTCTATCACGTAATACCATTCGCTCAGCTCGGTCGACATAAGCCGGAGCCCAACTTGGCATATCGGAAATACCCGTATTAGCATGACATTCGATATCCGCTTCATCAACCGCATAAATTCCGTAATGATCCAGCATCGCATAGAATTTTGCCTGATTCGGATAATGGCTCGTACGAACCGTGTTTAAGTTGTTTTGCTTAAACAAAGTTACATCTCGCAACATACTTTCGGTATCAACGGCGCGTCCTAACAACGGATGTGAATCATGACGATTGGCCCCTTTGAAGAAGACACGTTCTCCATTAATCAACACCACTTTATCTTTGATTTCCACATGACGGAAACCATATTTCGTAGAGAAAACACCCTCCTCTACACCTTTTTTATTTAACTGACGGAAAACTACCGTATATAATTCAGGATTTTCCGTAGTCCAGCTTTTCACATTAGAAAGATCGGTCGTGAACTCAATTTTACGCTCCTGCCCGCTTTTCAGATTAGAAACGGTCTGTTTGGGCGAAGTATATATAACCTCTCCGCTCGGATTAATAATCTGCATTTCATATTGTGTGGTAGAAGAAGACTTACCACGATTATCGATCCATAATTCCGCTTTCAAATCTGCAGAAGTATATCCGGGCGCTTTCAAATCGGATGTGATATAATGATCACGAACGAATGTTTTAGGAGTTGCAGTTAACGTTACATCCCGATACAGACCACTCATACGGAACATATCCTGACATTCCAGATAACTTCCATCCGACCAACGGAACACCTGAACCGCCAAAGTATTTTCGCCCGGTTTTACTTTGGATGTAATATCAAATTCATGATCGGTATTGGCAGCCTGGGTATACCCCACAAACTCACCGTTTACCCAAACATAAGCCGCGCTATAAATACCGCCGAAGTTCAAGAAAATCTCTTTATCGCCCCAGTTGGCAGGAATATTGAATTCACGCACATACGATCCAACCGGATTCACACCGAAACCTTCGTATCCTTCACGACGCTGGATATAAGGAGGCTTGTTCGCATGCGGATATTCCACATTACAATAGATTGGCTGATCATACCCTTTCATTTCCCAGTTAGAAGGTACGCTGATCGTATCCCAAGAAGATACGTCAAAATTCTTTTCGAAGAAAGTAAGCGGACGAGCATCGGGATTGTCGACGAAATTAAATCGCCATACTCCATTTAAAGATTGATAGAATTCAGATTGAGGTTCGGTCCATGGAGTCACATAAAATTGATCTTTTTTCATAGACTCGTAATTCGGATATAAAACCTTAGTCGCGTGAGCACGCTCCTTGTTTACGCCGAACACCGTTTCGTTTTCCCAATATGCAGGCTGCATTTGAGCGAAAGAAGCAAGAGGCGCAACCGTCAATAAAGAGGTCAGCCCCAACGCAATTGTTTTGTTCATGAGATGAGTTGATATAGAATTAAGTGATAATAAGCACAATGTTTTATTTCATAATATAAAAGACCTATCGCAACAGGCTATAAATATTTTTATTATACCATGCCTTTTCTTTTCAAATATATCCCATATACCCGAATGATTACAAATAAATTTAATAAAATTATAATTTTAGCTTGATTGAAATATCAAATCTCTGTTCTCAAGATGATATCCTTTAATTACAACTCGACACAGAATCTGTCGATTCCTACATAAATGTATATTCCATGCATATTATTCCATTGAAATTAATATTCACTCAATCCTCAATCAGAATGGTGGGTACGATTCGTTGCAAATCTATTTACGATGTTGGCCAATTCTTTTATTTAAGTTAAATACCATCCCATAATCTTAATTTATTTACAATTCAATCTTTAAAAGAAAAGAGCATTAAACGATTGAAATTGTATATCATTAGAGGTCAGAAACAGGTTAAAAGCGATTATTTGCATTATAATATTTTAAAAAATGTGATTTTCGAGCTTTTATATTCGTGAATTTATTTGAATATCCATTAATTGCATTTATATTTGCCGTCAACACAATGTCTCACAAGACAAAACTTATTATTTCATACCATCTTTATTATCTTAAGGTCTATAAAACGAAAATACACACAAAAAGGACGAAGCTCGAGATTAGCTTCGTCCTTTTTCGTTTTCATATTGATTCGGATCCATTTCAATATCCGAAAATCCGCTATATACCATGATTCTTAAGATCGTCAATCCCCAAGAGTTTCATCTTTCAGATCATTCACGTCACGAATCTTATGCTTGAAATGTTCGCTCGATTCTCCGCTTTGTCGTTGTAAGAAATCCGGCTCTATCAAAATATCCTCTTCATCGACGATAGACATTTCGGGTAAATCAAAAAATTCAGTAGCTGAAACCCATCCATAATTCACATGGAAAATCTCCTCTTTTACCCCTGTATTTCTTTTTGTTCCGTGAGTTGGCATAGTCTTAAATATTGAGGTTATGCAATATAAACAAATCATTACAGCAAATGTTTTTTGCATATTCAAAAGCATAAATATTGAGATTGAATTCCTTTACATTATTAAGCCATATTTAACACAACAAAAACAACGAATACCAACAGAAGCTTAATCAATCTATTTTCAAGAGATTAGCAAATGGTTGCAAAAACAATTAGAATATATATACGCACAATATACTACACAGATTGATCACCCTGCTACACAACGCTTGCAAAAAAGAGAGTCTAGCTATACATTTGCTACGAATTCATCACAATTAATAGAATTAGCACACCAACAACGCATACTTATTCGATTTTATGTCAGTCATTGCTAAATTGTAATTTTTTGCATTTATTGTTTGTTGCATCACATTAGAATATTCATTAACAGTATATAATTTAATTCAAAACTTTATGAGGAAGTTTTCATTGTTATCAGCGGCAATGCTTACGTGTGTAAGCTACTCGGTTGCGCAAGGACAAAACATCTCGGGAACTGTAATTTCCGGAGATGACGGCGAGCCGATCATCGGCGCTTCAATCGTTGTAAAAGGCACAACATTAGGTTCGGTTACAGATTTTGACGGAAAGTTCACGATCAATACCGGTGAGATCACAAAACCTATTTTGGTAATTTCATACATCGGTATGATTACTCAAGAAGTAGTAGCAACCCCTCATATGAAGGTTACTTTGAAATCCGATACGAAAGCGCTGGATGAAGTAGTTGTAACGGGATATGGTGTTACTAAAAAAGCAGCCTTTACGGGTTCTGCTCAGACCGTAAAAGGAGAAGAACTACTTAATAAGACAGACGGTAACTTCATGAAATCTCTACAGGGTACTGTAGCCGGACTTCAGATGAACAATGCCGGAGGTCAGCCAGGACAGTTCGCGTCCGTATCAATTCGTGGTACAGGATCTGTAAACTCCGGAACAGAGCCACTTTATGTAATCGACGGAATGCCGATGTTTACAGATAAGTTGGGATCTTACTCTGCTTCAGGAAGCGGACAGCTATCAGCTTCGCCACTTGCCAATATCAACCCGAACGATATCGAAAGCATCAACGTATTGAAAGATGCGACAGCTACATCTATCTATGGTGCGCGTGCTGCCAACGGTGTGATCGTTATCACGACTAAAAAAGGTAAAACAGGCAAACCAAGCGTTAACTTCTCTGCCAAAGCGGGTATCTCTAAAATCGCGAACCTGGATCATAACTACCGTTTGGTAGATTTGGATCGCTACAACGACATCTGGACAGATGCGATTGTAAACATGGGCGCTTATGAGACGAAAGAAGACGCTCTTCAGTATATGTTCGACCGTTATGGTTACAACAAAGACACTCAAAGCGTTGATTGGTTGCAAGAAATTCTTCGCACCGGCGTATCTCAGGATTATAACGTCGACGTTCAAGGAGGGAAAGATGGTCTGAACTATTTCGTGAGTGGAGGTTTCTTCGATCAGGAAGGTATCATCATCAACACAGGCATGCGTCGTTATTCAGGTCGTTTGAACCTATCTTATAATTCAAAGATTGTTTCTTGGGGTATTCAGGCAAACGGATCGGTTTCTGATATCAAAAACTCACAGACCGAATCTCAATATACCAACCCGATGGTTGCCGTATACGATTTGCGTCCGTTCCAGCAGGTTTATAATGAAGACGGAAGCTACGACTTGACATCTTCTTACAATCCTGTCGCGATCAACGACAAAGATCAGGGAGACAAACGCGATCAGAAACAAACCGTAGCAATCGTTAATCCATGGGTTAGCGTAAACTTAGGAAAAGGATTTACGGCAAAATCAAACATCGGTTTGAACTTGTTCGACCTTCACGAATTCTTCTTGTGGTCGATGATGAACCCTCAGGGCGCTGCTTTGAACCGTCAGGGTATCAAAAACAACGACCGCATTTTCACATGGACAATCACCAATACGGTAAACTGGATCCGCACTTACGGCGAAAACAACATCAACGTATTGGTTGGACAGGAAGCTCAGAAACAGACTCGCAACCGTAACTATATGGCTGCAAACAACTACCCTTCGAATGCAGGTCCTGAACTTGGTAATGCGTCAAATCCGGTAGGAGCCGATTCTTACAAATACGAATCCGCACTAGCTTCTTACTTCGGAAATGTAAACTACGATTACTCGGGTAAATATTACCTATCGGGAAGTCTTCGTTATGACGGTTCTTCACGTTTCAGATCGGAAGAGCGTCGTGTAGGGGAAGAGGGTTAAGATTAGTGTAGATCTCGGTGGTCGCCGTAGCAGTGCAAAAAAGATCGACGGATGTGG
>CAMTOW010000087.1 GCA_947074245.1 uncultured Bacteroidales bacterium
CTCCGTACCAATCGGAGTTGGCCGTACTGTTGTAGATCGATCCGTATGCCCCGTTTTCACTATAGATCGGAGCGAGTGGAGAAGAGTTAAACGCGGGGTAAAGTCTGTTGCCGTTATGGCCGTTTCCTTCATCGCCCATATTTCGGTTTCGGTTGTGAATGAAACTCACATGCTCGCCAACGGTCAGGATCTTATTGAATAATTTATGTTCGGAGTTTACGCGGAAGTTGTAACGTTCGTAGTTGGAAACGTCTTTTCCCCCGATCAGACCATCCTGCGACATATAGCCGAGTGACATGGCATAGGTCGATGTTTGAGATCCACCGGTGAAACCCAAGTTATAACTCTGAAGATGAGCATGCTTATCGATCATCGAGTCGATCCAATCTGTATCATATACGTTGCCATCGGCATCATAGATACTTTTGAAACTGCTCCAGTCATAAGCGGCATCCCCTGAATTCAGCGCTTGCTCGTCCATGATGGTCATATATTGATTCGCGTTCAACATATCTACCTTGCGAGAAGCTTTCTGAATCCCGTAATACGCATCGAAAGATACGTTACCCGTACCCTCTTTTCCTTTTTTAGTCGTGATGAGTACAACCCCGTTGGCAGCTTGCGCACCGTAGATAGCGGCAGAAGCGGCATCTTTCAGGATATCGATCGATTCGATGTCAGCCGGATTGACCGTAGAGATATCTCCGCCCACTCCATCGATCAGGAACAACGGCTGAGCATTACCCACCGTACCCAGACCACGGATGGAAACCTTCATATCCTTACCGGGTTGTCCGGTTGTGGAAGTGATGCTTACACCGGGAGTCTGTCCCTGAAGAGCCTGCAAAGGATTGGTCGTATTCATCTTGGAAATGCTTTCACCTTTCACCTGTACGGTTGCTCCGGTAACCAATTTCTTTTTCTGAACACCGTATCCTACTACGACTACCTCATCCAGATCTTTCGTAACCTCTTTAAGAGTCACGTTGATTTTCGATTGATTTTGAATTTTGATTTCTTGAGAAACATAGCCGATATAAGAGAATATCAGCGTCTGTCCGGTTGCGGCATTCAAGGAGTAATTGCCATCAATATCCGTAATAGTTCCATTTGTCGTCCCCTGAATCTGCACGGAAACACCGATTAACGGTTCACTATCCATTGCTGAAACTACGACACCCGAGATGACCCGGTCTTGAGATGCTTCGGCCGGTTGGCTAAAAACGATCCCCATTAAAAAGAAGAAAATCCATGTCATGCGACATAAATGCACAGGCGTGCATTTACACTGAAGTTTTTCCCTCATGGTACTTTTTTTAAAGGTTAATATATTACTGTATAAAATTCGAAGAACAGGCAAGCCAAGCGCTTGTCTTAATTGTCTTCAAAAGTACCATGTCGCAGAAATGAAAAGATTAAAAATTGTTTTATAGAACAGACGTATCGGTTAACTGCTCGTTTGAAATGTTATCGGTTGGGGTATCATTTGTTTCACAACAAATCACAAAATACTACATATCAATACATTAACCTATATTTCAAATATATTAAAACCGACAATATGAAGTAGAAAGAACTTTGTTTTAATTTTTTTAATGATAAATCCAGAAAGTAGATTTTTATTTTTTCAAACGAAAACTATCCTATATAATTTTATTATTGAATCCTCTGTTTTTCAAATTATTAAAAGCGATTCTTCAGAATGGGAAATAAACGGATTGAAGTATAAAAAAAGCAGCACCGACAACATAGCCCAAAAGAGCCAACCAGGAAATATTTTTCAAATACCAGGTAAAACTGATATTCTCCATCCCCATAACGACTACTCCGGCAGCCGAACCGATGATCAATAAACTGCCACCCACACCCACGCAGTAAGCCAGAAAATGCCAGTAAATACCATCTTGAATAAAGTAATGCAATTGAGCCGCATCGCTCGCCGATGCAAGAAGTGCCGGATCAACCAGCGGATATAAACCGATTGCCGCAGCGACCAACGGTACGTTATCGATTATAGCTGATAAGAAGCCGATCACGAGATCGACCGCATAGATGCTCATGTGAGAATACTCCAAAATTCGGGAAGCGTCGATCAAGGCTCCGGCAGACTGTAAAGCGGCGACAGCCATCAGAATCCCGAAAAAGAACAACAACGTAGGCAGATCGATTCGTTTGATCAATGAGCCGACGCGAAAAGGAGTTCCCGTAGCATCGGTCGTATCCCGATAGAGGTAATCGGTAATCATCCACAAGATCCCCAATACCAGAAGTACACCTGTGCATGGAGGCAGACCCGTGAGCTCCTTATAAACCGGAATCGACAAAAGCCCTCCCATTCCGGCCAAAAGGATAAAGCGCTTATGGGCATGAAGCGCCGGATCGGAATCTTTACTCTTCGAGATTGGAATATTCGGAGCAATGCTTCCTTTTATACGGAAAGACAGAATTGTCAGAGGGATAAGAACCGAAAGGACGCTCGGTATAAAGATACTTGTGATCAGTTTAACAGGCGTGATCGTATCTTTCACCCAAAGCAGAATTGTCGTCACGTCACCGATCGGTGACCAGGCGCCCCCACTGTTGGCCGCAATGACGATCATTCCTGCAAAAAAACAGCGTTCTTTCTGATCGGGTATAATCTTATTGAGAAGAGAAACCATTACGATGGTAGTAGTCAGATTGTCGATAACGGCGGATATGAAAAAAGTGAGCAGGATGAGTAACCAGAGTAGTTTCCGCTTATTCGTAGTATGAATCCGATCCGTTATGATCGAGAAGCCGGAATGAATATCAATCAGTTCGACGATGGTCATGGCTCCCATCAAAAAGAAAACCGTTTCGCTGACATCCCCCAGATGATCGACTAGTTGCACCTGCACCACATAATTCCGGACGGTCTGCGCCATCGAAAGATGCGAACCCGCGTGTTCAAGAAGATAATCCTTAAAACCGGACGTTGAAAGATGCGGAAGAAGATCGGGAGCGAAAAAGATATACAGGACCCATAACAGCATACTCGCTACCAAAGCGGATGCCGTCTTGTTTATTTTGATTTTCTGTTCGAACGCTATCAAGACATAGCCTCCAACAAACAGCAAACACATAATCGCAATCATAGCCGGACGGATTGTATTCGGATTGAGTCGTAACGACACGATTCCGCATTCATATATTATTTATGAATTTAATGAAAATAAACGGATGCCGATCTATTCTCAGGCAGCAAAATATCGGATTTCAATAGCCTGAGATGATTGATGCAAAGATGATTGCAGATAAGAGATCATGCAACCCGATCTTAATACGGGTGAAATATTTCCGAAAAACAGGATAAGTATCTTTATATCAGGATAAGATAATCCGAACGATTATACAGACAACCATAAACAACGTACAATATGAAAAGATTCAATTATCCCAGCCTGGAAAATAAGATCAAGTCGCGCGATCATGAATTGCAATCGTTGGAAAAAGCGAAAGAGATGGAAAAAAATTGCGGATATACGACGCATCGTGTCAATTCGAAAACGATCGTATTGTCGCGCTTGCGAAAAGAAGCCGACTGCGTAAGCTGATATTTTAAAAGGTTCTTCTTAACAACGAAATAAGAATGCAATAAGACAAACGTACTTTTGCATCATACTTCATAGAGATTAATTATTAATAAGCAACATGCAAACAGAAGATGTCTCCGGTCAACTTGTGAAAGTGAGCCGGAGTTTTTTATTTTAAAACTGGAAATAGATAAACGGCTGTACACCGGCGCTTCGCATCTGGATAACAACCAGAATGACGATCGCACCCAAAGCAGCCTGAATGACCATCGGAGATTTCACGACCATTTTGCAACAAAAATCTTCCGAACGCTTCGGCATGAAATGCAGGAAGTAGCCGATCACCATCAAAATACATACTCCGGTATATCCCAACACGAACTGAGGAAACACTTCGGGATGAAAGTTGGTAAAAATGGAGGTACACATCTGTCGCACGTTATCCATCGATTCGGCACGGAACAGAATCCAGCCGAAACAAACCACATGAAACGTAATGATCGTCCCCATAAAGCGTAATACCGGGTGCATATCTTTGCCTTCGGCTTTCATAACCGGGAAAATCGTCATCAGCAATTTATGAATTGCGAGAGACAATCCGTGCAATCCGCCCCACAGGATGAACCGGAGCGACGCCCCGTGCCACAATCCGCCGAGCAACATCGTGATGATCAGATGCATATACGTACGAAAACGACCTTTCCGATTGCCCCCCATCGATATATAGAGATAATCTTTCAACCAAGAGGACAACGAGATGTGCCATCTGCGCCAAAATTCGGTAATGCTAGCCGATTGGTAGGGAGAATCGAAATTGATATTGAAACGGAAACCGAGCAAAAGCGCCAACCCGATCGCCATATCGGAATAACCGGAAAAATCGCAATAGATCTGAAGCGCATAGCCGTAAACGCCCAGAAGGTTCTCCACGCCCGTGTATAAAGCGGGAGCATCGAAGACGCGATCGACGAAATTCATACTGATGTAATCGGAGATGACGGCTTTCTTGAAGAGTCCGCAAAGAATCAGAAACAGGCCTTCGCCCAAACGATCGGTCGAAACCTCGGGCGTGCGATGGATTTGAGGTATGAAATCGCGGGCACGAACGATCGGTCCCGCAACGAGTTGCGGAAAGAACGAAACATAAAACACATAATCAAGCCATCGATTGAGAGTATCGATCCGACCACGGTATACATCGATCACATAGCTGATACTCTGGAAGGTGAAGAACGAGATGCCGACCGGTAGAAAGATATCCGGAAGGGAAAACGAAAGCGAGGTAAGCTCCTCGTTTCCGGTATGGAATCCGATGAGATGCAACAGACGCAAAACACCATCCGCCAAGAACTCGAAGTATTTGAAATAGACGAGCATCCCCAAGTTAACGCATAAACTCAGCGTTACAAGAAGTTTTTTCTTCCAGGCAGCGGCAGAGACCGCCACTCCTTTGGCAATCCAGTAGTCGGATGTAGCCGTCAACAACAACAGCGCGAACCAAAGGCCGCTGCTCTTGTAGTAGAAATAAAGGGAAAACAACGTAACGTATAAGATGCGACCGGTCGTATGTTTGCGAAGCAATCCATAAAACAAGACAAACCCGATGAAAAGGAAAAAGAACAAACCGCTACTGAAAAGCATCGGAGCATCGGGATGATAAAGTAAAAGATCCTTTACTTTCGAAAAGTCCAAATCAAAGTTCGGAATCAGGTTGAACAGATTGTCTATCATACATTTCCATTAATGCTTCGAAAAGCATTTCTCCTTGTTTTTCATAGCCTGTCGGTTTAAAGTGAACGCGATCGCGTCCCATCAGGCCTTTATTAAACCAATTTTGTGATGAATTTTTGCCTCCGGCAGCAGTAAACAGGTCCCAGCAGCCCAAGCCCTCTTTTCGGGCGAACTCCAGGATCGCACGTGCCGCTTTTTCGGAATTTTCATTCCGTATAAATACTTTTTTCTTGTTGGACCAGATCTGTTTGTAACATTCGGGCGGTGTAGTCAGCAAGATCGCCGCATCGGGCATATACGTGCGCACCAGCTTCATGAACGCTGTGATCTGCGAAGTGAACTCTTCGCCGGTGAAACGTTTTCCGAAGGTTTCGTTGGTACCAAGCGAGATGATAAGCAGATCGGGATTGAGCAAAGCAAGTTGCCGTACATAATCATCGGACGTATAATTAACGAACATCGCGCCGTTGACGCCTACCGAATGATAGAGTATTCCGGGATTACCGTTCATCAATGAAAACCCATAATACAGATTGACGAAATCCGAATCGGAACGTTCGAGCGTCGAAGAGGTGCTCAAACTCATCTTCGAAGTAAGCCGATTGATCGAGAACGTATCGGTACGCACTCCGGGCACAACCGCCTCTCGCGAAAAGAGGATCCGAGTCGAATCCAAAGAATCCGTAATCGGAAACAAAGGAGTGGAACTTTCGCCCCGATATAGGATCGCTTTGGAAAATCCGTACGCGGCACTATCCTCTTTGGCAATGGTCACATTCATATCCAGATTTCGGACGGGAGTCTGCAAACCGACGCCGCCCAGACCAATGGGGCATTTCTTCGTATGCTGAATACAACGCCCGTAAAGCCATTCGCGAATCTCGGACGTGATGAAATAATCGGCAGGCTGATTGCTTTTCCCCAATTTGTAGGGAGCGACCCATCCCCTTCCGGCATTTCCGAAACGTTGATGGAACGAGCGCATGATGCGTCCCGTCATAAAACCCGCCTGAATATGCGAATCGCCCAAATGAACGATGGTTATCACCGTATCCTTTCCCGCCGCCAGCGAATCGAGACCGGCAAAAAAGGAATGAGCAGGCGTAAGATGCTGACCGAAAGCGGAAGAGGCTCCGATCAGAAGGATACTAATAAACCATTTCCTGAGCTGTATCATAAAATTCTTTTTCCGTTAAAAGCGCTTCAGCCAAAGACTGAGCCAATTCCTTACCACCGCGAAAACTAAGATGGGTATAATCTTTACTCGCCCAATTATTCGCTACATAGCGAACCATACTGTTGCGTCCCCCCATCGCTTCAAACACGTTCCAGAACGCGACACCCGACTTTTGGGCAATCTGCCGTTGGGCGCTGAGCAATGCTGAAACCGCCGGCATCGTTTCGAACTGACCGTCACGTTGACGGCTTCGATCAGAAACGCCGAGCAACAAAATGTCGGCTTGAGGGAAACAAGCTTTGATATGTTCAATATTGGATGTCATTCGTTTGGCGTACCAGCCGTATTGGGTTACCGAGTCATCGAGAATATTCAAACCATATTGCAAGATGATGAGATCATACTGACGCAATCGGTTGAAATCACGGCAAGACTCCGGATTCAAACGGTCGAGAATCAAACCCGAATTGCCACGCAGGGAGAAATTATCGACGATCACGCCGCGATCATCCTCCATCGCGATACCGAGCGCTTTCAGACCGACGGTATTGGTCAGCGCGAAATCGGCGGTACGGATTTCTCCGTTGTATTCGAAAACATCGAGATTATCCGATGGTTTCAATGGAGACTGGATGGTATCTTTCCCGTCGTTGCAAGTCAGAAACATTTCGATCTCCGACTCGCTTTCGTAGAAAAACTTCAAGGAAGATACCGGTTGAAGGTTGTCGTATCGAGTCCCCGCTTTGATGGAAAGAACCGATTTATCGCCTTCCGCTTCGAAAATCAACCCCGAAAGGGTATATTCGGCACACTTATCGGTAAGCATCGAACGAGTCTTCCATCCTTTGGCTTTCTGCTGAACGGTTGGTCGGAACTGAGCCGCCACGGAATTGACCGGAACGAAACCAACTCCACGCCCACCGAATTCCTGCTGAAGGATCTGTCGGAAATCACCAACGAGAATATCGCCTTCGATGAACGAGTCGCCCAGAAAAGCGATCCGTACGGGCCGATCGAGCGTATCCCGCTTGTTGAGCGCATCGAAGAAGTTACTTAAAGCGATACGACCCAAGGTATAATCTTCGATCTTGGAACGAACCGAGTCAGATCGGAAGAGCACACGTCTGA
>CAMTOW010000088.1 GCA_947074245.1 uncultured Bacteroidales bacterium
AACGATCGGAAACCGATGGTCTGATTTTCGAGTTTGGGTAATTCCGAGAAGCCGTCTCCGTCGTGATCGTAAGCGGATCGATGGCGATTCTGTCCGAATATATAAACGCCTGCTTTATGATTGTCGGTGATCAGCGAAGCGTTCAGAGTCGTATTGTTGTCGAACGAATCGAAACCGCCGATTCCTGTGATGGTATGGGCGACTTCGGCTGAGTTTCTTACGGGTTCTTTGGTAACGATGTTGATGGTTCCGGCAATGGCTGAAGAGCCGGATAAGGCCGAACCTCCACCGCGGAGCACCTCTACGCGCTCAATCATATTGGCGGGAATCTGCTCCAAACCGTAAACGCCCGACAAAGCGCTGAATACCGGGCGGGAATCGATAAGGATCTGCGTATAGGGACCGTCAAGCCCGTTGATACGCACCTGCTGGAACCCACAGTTCTGACAATTGTTTTCCACCCGGACTCCCGGCTGAAAATTAAGACCTTGAGCCAAGGTCGGAGATCCCGTATTTTCGAAAGTTTTGAAATCGACGATATTGATCAGCGAAGCGGACTCTTTACGTAAGGTTTCGTTCCGGTTTGCCGAAACGACCACGTCGTTGAGTGAAACACTGCTTTCGGCGATTTCGAAATTCAACTCGATCGTTTTGCCTTTTTCAACGTGGATGGTTCGGTTTTCGGTTTGGAATCCCAACAGGCTCACCTCTACGGTATACGTGCCCAATGGCAACCCTTTGATGAAGTAGTGACCGGACAGATCGGTGGTGGCGCCGATGGTCGTACCTTTTAATAGGATGTTGACGAACGGCAAATGCTCCCCGGTATTCTTATCAAGTACATGACCTACCAGGTTGGTATCGGAGGGTTTGGATAAAGTCGGGTCTGCGTATGTCGACAGCATGGCACAGATCATGCTGACCATAAATAGTATGATTTTTTTCATTTTACGTTTGAATTGGATGTGCGAATCATTCCTCCGATGAAAATCGGAGAATTCATAGCGGTTAATCGACGAATGGGTATGACGCTGAGGTCAAGACATCGCCGGTGTGATGTTTGGTGGTTCTGCCTGAATCGACGGAACAGGAAATGATCAAACGTAAAAAGCGGGGGGAGCTCGCGGTGAAAGGTGTTTTATTCCGATCGTGCACAGTTCCGGACAGGTAAAAACGAATTTCGGTCTGTAAGAAGACGCGAACAGTCCGGCCAAAAGAATGCCGATGAAAATGGAACCGGTCAGTAAGACCGTATTGAGTAATTGAAAGAGTTCGAATTCGGTCGTCGAATGTTCATGCTCACTTCCCTGCTGGTAAGGGTGGGAGTGTGCGATCGTAACCCCGTTGACGATGTGGATATGGGTAAAAAAGGTGATCCCGCCCATATATGCGATAAACAATAGGGGGAGTAGCCATTTTACTATTTTACAAATCCGTTCTCTCATCATAGGATAGATATGGGTTCAAATATAAATTCAAATAACCGAAATAAAAAGCAATTGATGTGAAACCATGTTATGCGGTTGCCCGAAATAGGTGAAGGGGAATCATCCCGATCCCCCTTTCCTGACATTCATTATAACAAAACAAATCACTATTATATTCAAAACAAATCGATCGGAAGTTTTGTGGCATCCTTTAATCGATATGACAAAGGTAGGGGTGTTTCATCCGCTTTCCTATCCCATAAAGTGGTGATTTTGAAAACTCAATATCCCCGATAGTAGGGAGATACATGATTTATTTACAAAATTTGAAACATCTCAACCTTTAAAATGATTATCTTTGAATAAATATATCATATATGAGTAGCTTGACAATGAGTGAAAAAAATAATCCATCAACGGATAAGATCCGGGAAATTCTTTTCGATGCGATCTGTAAAATTCAGGAAAACGGAATTATGACGCTGTCCGATCTGTATGTTAGTGTCGGGTATGATGATTTGGCTTTTTCAGTATACGACGATGACGACGGACTCTTGGCGCAAGATAACATCGATGAATGGAGTATATTGAAAGATGATCCGGAAACGATGGACGAGAAGATACGCGAGACGATCAAAGTAGCTTTAAACGATCCGATCGTAAAAGAGAAGCTCGAGTCGCTGGATGTGATCCGTCCGTTTTCAATCGTGTTTGTTGATGAAGATTTTGAACAAAAAGAGGAGTTGCTTCGATTGGACGATAACATTATCGTTATTGAAGATGATTTCTTAAAGAATTTAGATAAAGAATTGGATGACTTTCTGAAAAACCTATTGGCTGATGTCTGATCGGTTGTTTTGAAAGTGCAGATTCCGTAAAAAAACAGATATCCCCGTTTCGATTTGTCGCTAACCGCGACGGATCAGAACGGGGATATCTGTTTTTATTTATTTGACGGTCTGTTTCCGGCGTATTGTTTTATATCGCACACATGGAATGTTCTTCGTCGTGCATAGGAATTCCATTTGGTTTTTGATCAGTCGGACATCTCTGAATCCGACTACGCTCAACGGCACATCAATGTCTTTAGGAGTCGTATGGATGCGCAATGTATTGGGATAAAGGGTGACGGATCGTATATCTTTCCACCAAACCTTAAACGGATGCATTCTGCTGTTGCTTTTTACAATGATGCTTTCATTATCGATGATCAGATATTTATGGAGCTTTAAGAAGATACCTGCCAGAAAAACCACTCCCAATGCCGTATAAAGAACCAAAACCAAAACGATAATACCGTGTAGTTTCTGGATAAATGCTGCCGTCAGAGCCAACGACCCTAATATGATATGGACCGACCCCAGTATAAAATACAGTGTTTTTCGGCGCTTGTTCATTGAATAGTCGATAATCAGCTTTTCCATTTCGGTAATTTTTAAACCTTTCTGTAATAACACGGTTTATAATCATTTTGTTTCATTAATGATTGTGAGAATTTTAGCCCGCGTTTTGGTTTGAATTGTTGAAAATAGTAAGATTTGATTATTTTTGCATTCTGTTAATATAATATGAAAAAATATACGCTCCTTTTATTCTTCTCGTTTTTGCGAATCGTACTTTTCGCATCCGACCCTCATGAGATACGCGCGGTTTGGCTTACGACCAATTGGCGCTTGGACTGGCCCTCAGTGGTAGCGGTCGACGAAAAAACAAAACTTCGTCAGCAAGCCGAGCTTTGCCGCATCTTGGACAAAATTAAAGATGCGAATATGAATGTCGTATTCTTCCAGACGCGCTTGAAAGGGGAGGTGTTATATCGTTCTCGGTTCGAACCCTGGAGCGCCTTTATTTCCGGACGACAAGATGTTTCGCCGGGATACGATCCGTTGGAATATGCCATTCGCGAATGTCATAAAAGGGGACTTCAATGTCATGCCTGGCTTGTTTGCCTTCCGGTAGGAAGTGAAAAACAGGTACGAGAGTTTGGTGAACGGACCGTTGCGAAAAGACATCCCGAATGGATCACCCGTTTTAAAGGAGAGTGTTATCTGGAGCCGGCCCATCCGCAGGTTGCCGACTATCTGGCTTCCATAGCGGGCGAGATAACCGATAATTATGAAATCGATGGAATCCATCTCGATTACATTCGTTACCCCGATAAGGCGGAAAGTTATCCGGATACACCTCTTTATAAGAAATACGGAAACGGAAAACCGCTTGATGAGTGGAGACGTGACAACATCAGCCGAATCGTTTATCAAATCTATGATCGGGTCAAGGAAACCAAACCTTGGGTTAAAGTGAGCAGCGCTCCATTGGGACGTTATCGGGATATACCCGGTTTGAGGTTTTATGGATGGAACGCGTATGGCACCGTATTTCAGGATGCTTGTAAGTGGCTGAATGACGGCAAACAAGATTTACTGGTTCCGATGATGTATTATAAGGAAGAACTTTTTTATCCTTATTTGAAAGATTGGTTGGCTCAAAGCAACGGGCGACCGATCGTGCCGGGACTCGGCGTTTATCGACTGGATGAGGCTGACGCGAATTGGAGTCTGAACGACATTGGCAATCAAATCGTTCATAGTCGGACATTCGGAGCAAAAGGACAAGCATTATATCGTGCCGCTAATTTTACGAAAAATAAAAAAGGGATCGCCCGTTTGCTCGAGCAGGATCTATATGATACGCCCGTTTTGTATCCGCCGATGGATTGGGTGGAATCTTTGGCACCTGATACGCTGTCGGGTATTTCGATTAATGATGACGAAAATACGATCGGCTGGCTCTCTTCGGTCGATGCGGCATATTATACCGTTTATGGAAAACGCAGATGCGACATCTTGGGAGGAGTGACTTACGATGTTCTGGAACCGGTCGTTTATACGACATCTTGGCGTTTCGCCGATAACAATAGAATCGATCGCTATGAAGCTTTGGCCGTATCGGCGTCAAATTGTTATCATAAAGAGGGTAAAAAGTCGTCAGATGTAAGCCTAAAGCCTAAAAAATGTGTTTATTCACATGGTTTATACAAAATGTTTTCCAATAAAGTTATAAATGTATTAAGTTTGAACGATTTTAAACCTGAAGACGGAATCGTGTTGTCGGATCTGTTCGGGAATCATCAGAAACTGATGAATTCCGGCGATGAATATCTGCTTCCTGATCTTTCTCCCGGTTTTTATGTTTTGACATTCATCACAACTTATAATAGAACAGTAAACCAATATTTATTAATTGAATAGAAAATAGATATTATCATGAAATTATATCCTTTAAAGTTCAAGCCCATCCTTCGTGCAATGATTTGGGGCGGAAACGATATTTGTCATTTTAAAGGTATCACTCCCGTTGAGGCCGGTATCGGAGAAAGTTGGGAGATCTCAGATGTCGATAATTCACTATCTGTCGTTTCGAATGGCGACCTTCAGGGAAAGACTTTATCTGATATCATCGCGGAAAATGGCGCGGAATTGCTCGGTGAGCACGTTTTGGAACGTTTCGGTGCGAAATTCCCATTATTGATCAAATTTATCGATGCAGCCAATGATTTGTCGATTCAGGTTCATCCGGACGACGAGTTGGCGATGAAACGTCATAATTCATTTGGAAAGACTGAAATGTGGTATGTGATCCATGCGCGTGAAGGTGCGGGTCTATACTCTGGTTTTTCTCAGGAAATCACTCCGGAAGAATACGTGGATCGTGTTGAAAAAAATACGTTTATGGATGCTCTTCAGCGCTATGAAGTGAAAGCGGGAGATGTTTTCTTCTTACCTGCGGGACGTGTTCATGCGATCGGAAGCGGTCTTTTCATTGCGGAAATTCAGCAGACTTCAGACGTTACTTATCGTATCTACGACTACAACCGTCGTGATAAAGATGGAAATCGTCGTGAACTTCATACGGATTTGGCGAAAGATGCGATCGATTATCATGTAGAAGATGATTATCGTACTCATTACGAGGCACGCGAAAATGAAGCGGTTGATTTGGTGGATTGCAAATACTTCCACACCAATTTCTTGGAATTGACCGAATCTTTCTCTCGCGATGTGAAGTCTCTTGATTCATTCGTAATTTATATCTGTATGGAAGGCGCTGCATCGGTTAAAGATGCTGAAGGCAACGTGTTGGATGTAAAACAAGGTGATTCGATCTTGATTCCGGCTTCGACCGAATCTTTGACCGTAACTCCGGTAGGCAAAGTGAAAATGATGGAGGTATATATTCCTCGCTAAGATATTTGTCAAAACAAAGCGGGCTGTTTCTGAAATGAAACAGCCCGCTTTGTTTTTATATCATCCGGTAGATTATAGATTTCTACCGGAGTTTGTGATCTTGTTTTTGATTCGGTGATTGAACTCTTCAGCTTTGATTAGTTCGTCCAAACTCAAATGCATTCGGTATCGCCAGTAATGGCGGGATATCGCCGGTACGTTGATTCGCTCTTCATCCGGTTTTTCGCGTCTTAGCTTGCTGTCAACCGAAAGCCAGTCTTGCAATGGCAGAATCACAAGCATTGACGGCGAGGAAAGATGCTGATCAACGATCCGTTCGCAAATCCACGGCTCTGCGTAATAAGGAGCGGGTCCTGATTCATGAAGCATCGTGTTGAAGAAGCGTTGCGTTGCTTCGCGATCCTCTTCCCACCAGCCTCGCAAAGTTGCCATATCGTGAGTCGAAGTGGTACATACCGATAAATACGGATAATGTGCCGGATTTCCGAATTCGCACATTGGGTCTTTTGGCATTCTCTGAATTTCCAGACTCAGGATCTGCAGTTGATCCATCACTTCCGGTACGCAATGAGGAATCATCCCTAAATCCTCTCCGCAAACCAACATATCGGTTGCCGATATCAATGCGGGAAGCTTCTCCATCGCTTCATGTTTCCAAAACTCATTGTGTCGATGATAGAAGAAATCATCATAGAGTCGGTTGAAAGCACTCTTTTCCTGATCATTCAAAGCTTGATAAGAATAAGTGTATTGTGCCGAGATGCGTGGATGATATTTTTCCGGTTGATATGGATCTTGCACGAAAAGTACTTCCCCGATCAAACTCATCAGTCCGTCTCGTATTTGCAATGCCTTCTCTTTCTTTTGTCCTTTGAAGTAATTCTCGATCTCCACTTGAGTGTCAAACTCTTTTTTCATCACATACCCGTCATCTGACACCTTATCCATGAACGTATTGATCACATCCTCTGTATAGGCTCCGAACAGATCATTGAGGAAGTATCTTCGGATATACGGTGTTGCGTGTCTGTCGTGATTGAACCAGAAATTAAAGTATGTCATCTCCTGAGGCGTGAAAGGTAGAGCCGGGCTGAAATGACCCAACAATCCCTGCACGCATTTTTCCGGAATCTCCCAAATACGGAAGAATCCCAGAATATGGTCGATTCGATAAGCATCGAAGTAGTCGGTCATTTTCGTGAATCGCTTTTTCCACCAACTGAACTGATCCTGCTGCATCTCTTTCCAATTGTAGGTTGGAAATCCCCAATTCTGTCCGTTCTTCGAGAAATCGTCAGGAGGCGCTCCAGCTTGACTGTTCATGTTAAACAGACGGGTATCCGTCCACGCGTCAGCACTATCGCGGCTGATGCCGATCGGGATGTCACCTTTCAATACGACTCCTCGTTTATGCGCGTAGTTGCGCACTTCCTGCAATTGCAGATGCAGATGATATTGGATGAAGCAGTGGATCGCAATTTCCGAATAAACGGAAGAATCCTGTGCGCAAAGTTTTTCAATTGTCGTTGCGTCATATTCACTATATTCTTTCCACCATTTAAATGAAGGTGTCTTATAAAGATCGCGTAGATAACAGAACGCAGCGTAAGGTACAAACCAGCTTTTGTTAGCGTCGGAGCATTCGTTGAATCCGTCCGGTGTCAGAGTTTTTTTCCCTTTTTCTGCATAAATCGCTGTCAGGTATTCCGATTTGGGTGCGTTTACCTTTTCATAATCGCTTTCCGTCGAAGCGTTTAACTGAGCGCGTAATTCCTCATTACGCGTCATAGCCTCTTGATCCGATAATTCGCGGATACGTTCCAGATTCACATAAACCGGATGCAACGCAAAAATCGAATTGGCATTGTACGGATAACTGTCTACCCAGGTATGGGTCATGGTTGTA
>CAMTOW010000089.1 GCA_947074245.1 uncultured Bacteroidales bacterium
CTTGCGAAGCATGACAATCCAACCGGATCTGACCGGGTTGAGCGAGCAGGGTGAAGTTGATCCGTTCGTCTTCGTTCTTCTTATCGTGGGTCATGAAATTAAACAGAGTTTCATAATCGCGGCAAGTGAACGGAAGCGCACCATAGTTTTCGGAAACGAATGAAGCGGCACGGCGCATGGTCTCGATTGGGAAATCGCACAGGCGATGGGCAAGGATGAGTTCGCAAACAAGCCCCCAAGCGACCGCGTAGCCATGGAGAACCGGACGATCGGTCTGCATACAGAAACTCTCGAAGGCATGACCGACGGTATGACCCAGATTGAGCGCTTTCCGTAATCCTTTTTCATAAGGATCTTCGAGCACGATGCGGCGTTTGATCAATACCGATTCTTCCAACAGTTGGAGCAAGCGGTCGTTATCGCGCGAGCGGACATCGTATGATAGCAGTTTTTCGAACGTGGCAGGCGAATCGAGGAGCCCATGTTTGAGCATCTCCGCATAGCCGGAAAGCAGATTCTCATTATCGAGCGTATCGAAAAAGCGAGTCGAGATGAGTACGGCGCGCGCAGGGGCAAACGCTCCGATTTCGTTTTTCAAACCATTGAAGTTGATGCCCGTCTTGCCGCCTACGGAAGCATCGACCGCACCGAGCAACGTAGTGGGGATATTGATAAATGAAATGCCTCTTTTGAAGGAAGCTGCCGCGAAGCCGCCGAGGTCGGTAATCATTCCCCCGCCGAGGTTGATCAGCAGAGAGCGACGTGTAGCACCTGATTCGCTCAAACGCATCCAAACGAGAGAAAGCGAGTCGATGTTTTTGGCCTGATCGCCGGAAGGAATGGTGATGACCGTGTGGGGATGAGCCGCCGTGAACCCGGCAATGAGGGGCAAGCACAGACGAGCCGTATGCTCATCGGTCAGGATATATAGTTTATCAAAAGAGATCTCCGCGATGGAATCGCTCAGCGATTGATTGATGTCTTGTGAAAAAATGATCTGTTGCTGCATGCTTTGTTTATTGGAATTGTTTGCTTATCGGAGATGCGTCTCCTTACAAAGATGTACAAAGTTATCAAAAGATTCGGCAAGTGCACTCATATCGGGCAGAACGATCTGCGCACCCTCCTGATAAAGCAGTTGCTCGGATAGAGGACCCGTATTGACGGCAATGGTGAATATGCCGGCAGCTGCAGCGGAGCGGACTCCGAGCGGGGCATTTTCGATTACGATCGCCTCGTTGGGAGCGACACCGGCCTTTTCCAAACCTCGGAGATAGGGTTCGGGATGAGGCTTGCCATGAAGTACGTCGTGTGCCGTTATCATCCGATCGGAACGGAATGCATCGGGGAAATTCTCATTGAGCCGATTGAGCAGAGTCGGTTGGCCGGAACCGGTTACCAATACCGGAGTAAGACCGGCCTGCATAACGGCATGAACGACCTGACGGGCTCCGGGCATGACGGGAGCCAACCCCAAGGCGGTGAAATGAGCACTTTTGACGGCATAGATCTCTTTTTTCTCCTGATCGGTAGCATCTCGGCCGAATCCGCGTTGGATGAGTTGATTGATTGTCTGACGGCCGGTTTGACCTTCGTAGAGATAGAATTCTTCGGGCGTACACTCGATACCGAGCCCGGTAACGGTTTTATACCAGGAAGCTGCATGATTCTTCATGGAGTCGAAAAGCACTCCGTCCATATCGAAAAGCACGGCTTTGAGGTTGATGGATTTATATCCGTGGCGAAGCAGGAAGTTTTCCAGAATGGTTTTGTTCATAGCGCAATTAAAAAACTCCGTAGCGCGGTTCGTCTTTCACGAAATCGGCTACGGAGTATGATGTTTTTATAACTAGTTTATCGGAAACCGATGAATCAGATACGAGATTTGATCTCTTTGGTTTCTGCTTCAAAACCCGGTTTTTCGAGCAACGCGAACATGTTTTTCTTGTAAGCTTCAACACCCGGCTGGTCGAATGGGTTGATACCTAACAGGTAACCGCTGATTCCACAAGCGCGTTCGAAGAAATAGATCATCTGTCCAAGATTGTATTCATCGATTTTTTCGATGGTGATGTGCATGTTCGGAACTTCGCCGTCGACATGAGCCAACATGGTGCCCAGTTCTGCCATCTTGTTCACTTCATCGACATGTTTACCAGCCAAGAAGTTCAAGCCATCGAGGTTTTCAGGATCGGTAGGGATGATCACTGATTTGTTTGATTTCTCAACCGAGATAACCGTTTCGAAGATGATGCGTTCGCCTTCTTGGATCCATTGCCCCATTGAGTGAAGATCGGTTGTATTATCAACAGCAGAAGGATAGATTCCTTTGTGCTCTTTTCCTTCGCTTTCGCCGTATAGCTGTTTCCACCATTCTGCGAAGAAATGGAGTTTCGGGTGGTAGTTTACCAAAATCTCAATTTTCTTACCATCGCGGTAGAGCGCGTTGCGAGTAGCCGCATACTGTTCTGCCAAGTTTTTCTCGAACGGAACATCTACGCCTGTGCTGATTGCCATATCCGCCGCACCTTTAAGAAGGGCCGCGATGTCGTATCCTGCAACCGCGATCGGAAGAAGACCTACCGGAGTAAGTACGGAGAAACGACCGCCTACGTTGTCGGGGATAATGAATGTTTTGTAACCTTCCTGATCTGCCAATTTGCGCAAAGCACCTTTAGAGGCGTCGGTGATGGCAACGATACGTTCTTTCGCTTCGGTTTTACCGATCTGCTCTTCCAACATTTTTTTCAAAAGGCGGAATGCGATAGCCGGTTCGGTAGTAGTGCCCGATTTGGAGATATTGATCAGACCGAACTGTTTGTCTTTCAGGATCGCCATCAATTCGGCCAAATAGTCTTCGCCGATATTCTGACCTGCAAAAAGAACGATCGGGTTCTTATGAGTTGTTTTCAGATGCTCGAAACTATTGGAAAGTGCATCGATAACTGATTTTGCACCCAAATAGCTACCTCCGATACCGATTACGACAATCACTTCGCATTTTGCGCGTAGTTTGGTCGCCGTAGCGTTCAGGTCGGCGATCTGCTGAGGAGTAACTGAACCTGGAAGGTCTACCCAACCCAGAAAGTCGTTACCTCTGCCAGTCGCTTTGATAAGCAATTCGTTGCATTCTTTTGCACTAGGAGCCAATTCGTTGATATGCTTTTCGCTTACGAAAGGGAATACTTTTTCAATAGATAGTTTCATAATATGTCTTTTAAGTATCGTTAGTCTAGTTAAGGCGAAGGTATAACAATACGGGCCGCTACCCTTTGAAAAAAGGTAGCCGCCCGGAAAATTATTTCAACGCTTCGGTCAGAAGCTTGATTTCCACATAAGGAGACATCCGCTTATAAAGAATATTATAGACTGCGTCGAGGATCGGCATGTAAACATTGTACTGCTCATTGATCTCCTTGATACATTTTGTGCCATAATATCCTTCGGCGATCATTTCCATTTCGATCTGTGCAGATTTAACTGAATATCCTTTTCCGATCATCGTACCGAACATGTGATTTCGGCTGAATTTGGAATAGGCAGTCACTAGCAGGTCACCCAAATAAACCGAGTCGGTAATGGCGCGATCCATCGGATTGACGGTATTAACAAAGCGGTTCAGTTCTTGAATCGCATTGGAAACGAGTACGGCCTGGAAGTTGTCGCCATATTTAAGTCCGCTGCAGATACCGGCAGCGATGGCATAGACATTTTTCAGAACCGATCCGTATTCGATACCGGCCACATCCTGCGATGTGCAGGTATTGACATAGTGGCTTTTCAGAAAATCAGCAAAGAAAACCGCTTTTTCAGGATCGTTGCAACCTACGGTGAGGTAGGAGAGACGTTCGTAAGCGATCTCTTCGGCATGGCAAGGACCACCCAAAACGGCAATATTGTCATTGGGAACATTGTAGTATTTCTTCAGATATTCCGAAATGATCATATTTTCGTCGGGAACGATCCCTTTGATCGAAGTTATGATGAACTTGTCTGAAATCTTCGCTTTGAGTTTTTTCAGATGCTGTTTGAGATAAGGAGACGGAGTCGCAAAGATGAGGGTGTCCGATTTCTTTACAATATCATTTAAGTTCGAGCTGAAGTAGATTCGATCGATATCGAATTTCACACTCGAAAGATAGGCCGGATTATGACCGAACTGACGGAATTCATCGATTCTGTCATTACGGCGCATATACCAGTTAATTTTGTCGGTATTGGTAAGTACCATCTTGGCGATTGCTGTCGCCCAGCTTCCTCCACCGATAATAGCTATTCTTCCCGGCAGTTTCATATTAAAAGAATTATAAAGTCCAGATTATTTCGCTTTGTTGATCCATTCGGTCACCATTTCAAGAGTCGGGTTGGTCAGTTCAAGTTTATGTTTCTTGTTCAGACCGCAGATTTCCTGATGAAGTTTGTTCGGTACGGCTTCAGCCATATCGTCGATCGTCAGGTATCCGGCTTTTTGAATGACAGGAGCCCATTCTTCAGCGATACCGATATCGGTATATCTGGCAATAGGATCTTTTTTTACCGTTTTCTCAGGTCTCATCTGAGGAAAGAACAAAACTTCCTGGATAGTTGTTTGCCCGGTCATCAACATTACGAGACGATCCATACCAATTCCCATACCAGAAGTAGGAGGCATACCGTATTCGAGAGCACGAACAAAGTCCATATCGATGAACATCGCCTCGTCATCACCTTTTTCGCTCAGACGTAACTGATCTTGGAAACGAGACAACTGATCGATCGGATCATTCAACTCTGAATATGCGTTGCAAAGCTCTTTTCCGTTGACCATCAATTCGAAACGTTCAGTCAGTTCCGGATTCGTACGGTGGCGTTTACAAAGCGGAGACATTTCGATCGGATAGTCGGTGATGAATGTCGGCTGGATGTAATTACCTTCACATTTCTCGCCGAAGATCTCGTCGATTAGTTTTCCTTTACCCATTGTCTCATCTGCTTCGATATCCAATTGGCGGCAAACATCGCGTAGTTGCTCTTCGTTCATGCCTGTGATGTCGATACCGGTGAAATCATTGATTGCCTGAATCATCGTCACGCGTTTGAACGGAGCTTTGAAACTGATCGTGTTTTCGCCCATTTTCACTTCGGTCGTACCATTCACGTCAAGACAGATCTTTTCGAGCATCTTTTCGGTGAAGTTCATCATCCAGTTATAATCCTTGTAAGAAACATAGATCTCCATACAGGTAAACTCCGGATTGTGAGTACGGTCCATACCTTCGTTGCGGAAGTTTTTCGAGAACTCGTATACACCTTCGAAGCCACCAACGATCAATCTTTTCAGATAAAGCTCATTGGCAATACGTAAGTATAACGGAATATCGAGTGCATTATGGTGAGTAATAAACGGACGTGCAGACGCTCCACCCGGAATCGGCTGAAGTACAGGAGTTTCAACCTCCATGTAGTTGAACGAGTTGAAATAATCGCGCATAGATGTATAGATCTTGTTGCGTTTCAGGAAGATGTCTTTGACACCATCGTTCACAACAAGGTCTACATAACGCTGGCGGTAGCGCATTTCGGGATCCTCGAAAGAATCGTATGCAACACCGTCTTTATATTTTACGATCGGAAGGGGTTTGATTGATTTAGAAAGAACTGTGATTTTTTCAGCATGAACTGATATTTCGCCCATCTGAGTGCGGAATACATAACCTTCGATTCCGATAAAATCGCCAATATCCAATAGTTTCTTGAAAATGATATTGTATAGGTCTTTGTTGTCATCGGGGCAGATCTCATCTCTTGAAACATAGACCTGAATACGGCCTTCGGAGTCTTGAAGTTCGACAAAAGAAGCTTTACCCATGATGCGGCGACTCATAACTCGCCCTGCAATGCTGACACGACGCGGTTCTACCTGATCATCAGAGAAGTTCTCTTTGATTTCTTTCGAGTATCCCGTAACAATGTATTCTGCAGCCGGATAAGGTTCGATGCCCATCTTGCGCATCTCGTCCAAAGAGTTTCTTCTGACGATTTCCTGTTCGCTTAATTCCAATATATTCATTATATGTAAACTATTTTGCAAATTTCTTGCAAAAGTACAAAACTTTGCGCTAAATAGTTGTGTGTTACAGGTAAAAATATAATAAAGCGAGTGTTTAAAAGACAGAAGAAACCCTTTCGAAAAATATTATTGAGAAAAAAGGATTAAACAAGAACTGCGTCGGCATATTCTTCGGCCGTCTAACTGACTGAGACCTGTTGGAGGGCATAACGGTCGAGAACCGAGATCTGGCGCATATCGTAGTCGATGATTTTCATATCTTTAAGCTCATTGAGGGCATATAGAAACACCGAGCGCTGAACGCCAAAAAACGTATATAGTTCTTTTTGTTTGCAAACGATCTTGATGTTGTTTGCTTTGCGATTTGTGAAATTTAAAATCCAACAAGCAAGTTTCTCTTTCATATCTCCCGACGTGAAAAAAGAGAATGATTCGAGAGATTTCTGAGATTTGTTGGATGTAATATTGAGCATATTCAGTAAGAAAATCTCTTCGCTTTGCATGAGATTGATAAACGTAGGTTTGTCGATCTGCATGATACCTGTTTCCTCAACAGCGAAAACATCATACGGATATGAGGTAACTGCCCCGAACAGAAAATTTGGAGCAATGACATTGGGCGCGTCAAATTCTTCGGAGATATGGATCTTTCCGTTCATATTGGAAAGTTCTGTGCGAATTTTGCCGGAAATTAAGAATTTGAGATGTGTACAATGATCTCCCTTTTTAACAAGTTGAGAACCGCTTGGGTATTTCAAAAAGTGGAATTTTGTTTTTTCGATCAATTCGCCTAGTCTTGCCCGGTTTATGCCTTGGAAAAGAGGTAGTTGTAAAAGCAGTTCATACATATCGTACATGCTGTGGAATGATTTAAGGGGTCAAATTAAATTAACTTTACTATTATAAAAACATAAAACTCCCTAATTTGTTCTACAATTATTAATTAAAATGAAATTTATTAACTTCGCTGAATAATTAAATACTTATTAGAATATGGAATTAACATTTAATTTCCAGGAGGCCCTGAGCGCATTCATGGTATTGTTTGCGGTGATCGATATCACAGGATTGACACCAATCCTAATTGATCTACAGCAGAAATCAGGTCCGCTGAACGCCGAGAAAGCGGCCATATTTTCTTTCGCCACATTGATCGTTTTCTTATTCGTCGGAAATCTTCTTTTGAATTTATTCGGAGTAGACATTTCGTCGTTCGCAGTTGCCGGCGCATTGATTCTTTTTGTAATGGCCGTAGAGATGGTTTTGGGGATAGAGATTTTTAAATTCGACGGACCGGCAGGTTCGGCAACTATCGTACCAGTCGTATTCCCTTTTATCGCAGGACCCGGATCGTTTACCACCTTGCTTTCTTTGCGCGCAGAATACAACATATTGAATATCATCATCGCTTTGGTGCTGAACATTATATTGGTTTACCTAGTCACTTAAGTTGCTGTCTGCGAAGTTGAAAGGAATAATATCGTAAACTCCGAAAATG
>CAMTOW010000090.1 GCA_947074245.1 uncultured Bacteroidales bacterium
AGAGCGCGGAGCGGGCATATTCGGATGCGATATCGGAAACCGCCGGATGAAACGTGACAGAATCCGCTATTCCCAAAGAGACGCTCAATGCGCTTAACGAACGGGGAGATCCGGGACCGAAAAGATCGAGCCGCCAACCGGGAAAGCGAGGCGCAACCAGACTCCAAGCGTGAAGCAGACGATCGAACCCTTTGTGGTAGACGTAGCGCCCCACCGCAATGACCCGCAAGGGGGTATCGCTCTTGGAAAAAGCCGAATCGGCAGGGAGGGTAACCGGATTGGGGATGACCCGCGCGGACGAACCACCCCACAGATCCCGATCGGCAGCAGTCAGCACCACGAAGCGATCGTAGAACCGATTGAAGAACGTATAGAACCGATCGACCGAACGAGTATAGAAGCGGGAGACGGGAGGCAGAGAGTTCCAATCTTCGAATTGCATGCGACGGGAATAATGATATTCGCGAACCACAGCAGCAGAACCACACAAAAACGGAAGAAACGACTCGACCGGATCGCATCCGACGGTGATAACCACATCGGGACGAAGGCGGGAAACCAGGCATCGTATACTCCGAGAGAAAGATACGATGCCCCGCGTAAGCCCCAAACCGGGTATGGAGCGCCCCCCCAACGTGACCGAAACGGGATTGTGATGGACACGAACCCGATCGGACAACGGAAAAGCCGGAGGCGCTTCGCTCTTATCGCGCACGACGATGTGAACCTCAAAGCCGCATCGGTCGGCAAAGTAGTTGGCTTTCATCAGAGTGACCCGCTGGGTGCCTCCGGTAGAAAAGATATCGTCGATGATATAGAGTAATCTCATGAGTCGTTTTCATAGATTGAAACGGAACACCCCGGCGGAAGTGCCGACGCGAGGCTCAATAGATCCGGAAAAAGCGGGCCAATTTAGCCGCCGAAGAGGAGTGGAGAAAATCCGACACCAATTCGGCATCCGCCACGCAATGGGCATCGCTCGCCACAAAGTCGAGCTGACCGGAGCGAAGAAGACGCCAAGCGTTTTTCTCGGGGCCGGAACCATACTTACCGGCAAACGAAAGCAGATTGACCTGAACACGGCAATCGCGATCGCGCAGGGCACGGCATCTGACGGGAGCATCATGCTGAAAGAACGGATATCGCTCGGGATGGGCCAAAACGGGAAAATAGCCGTCGGCCTGCACCCGATCGAGCACCTGATCGAAACAGGGCGCGGGAGCCATGAAATTGTGTTCGATGAGCAACGTACGATCGGGAGCCGCCATCAGAGGGGCGTCGAGCAACGGAATCATCCCTTCGATGACCCGATATTCGGCAGCCGCATCGACCGTGACGTCGAGACCTTCAGCTGCCAGCAAGGAACGAAGCTGTTCCAAAAGCGGAAGAATGGTATCGACCGTATTGTGCATACCGGGCACGGCGATATGAGGGGTAACGGTGAACCGGTCAACGCCCAAGGAATTGAGGATACGGATCACCGCGAGCGACTCTTCGAAAGAGTTAACTCCGTCGTCGATTCCGGGCAACAGATGCGAATGCATATCATGCGCGTAGCGGAACCGTTGTTCTTTTTTAAAAAACCAAAACACGATTTCTCTGTCTATTAATGATTAATCAATCAGCGGTCTGAAACACGCTGCCGTCTGCGGTAGGCATCGCCATAACCGCCATATCCTTTGCCATAGCCATAGCCGTAGCCGTAGCCATAGCCATAGCCGTAACCATAGCCGTAGCCGTAAAGACCACCGCCGCGGCTGATGTCGTTGAGTACGATCCCGATATTGGAGATACGCTTTTCGCGCTCAAACTCGTCGATCAGTTTCAAGGCCTGTTTATCCAGTTTATTGGCACGCACCACGTATACGCAGGCATCGGCCGTCTTGGCTATGGAAAAACCGTCGGAAACGAGTCCGACCGGCGGAGTATCGATCACAATATAATCGTATTGCGTACGAAGCATTTCGAGCAATTCGCCAAAGCGAGGGCTACCCAAAAGCTGAGCCGGATTGGGCGGAACCTTACCGCCGAAGAACGTGCGTAAAAGCGCGGCACCGCCGGCATCCTGCGTGAGATATACGGTACGGATGAGCGGCTCCATATCGGACTCAATCCCGGAAAGGAACGCCGACAGCCCGGTGTGGTTCTTCTCTTTGTAGAAATGGCAGAGAGAAGGATTGCGCAGGTCGGCACCCAAGACGATAACCCGCTTGCCGGTTTGGGCAAGGGAGGCGCTGACGTGGGCCGTGACCATGGATTTACCTTCGCCCGGAATGGTAGAAGTGACCATTACGACCGATCCCCGACCTTCGACGGGAGAGGTCATATACTGGAGTTTCTCACGAATCATATTTCGGGACTCCTGAATATCGAAATCGTCGGTGAAAATATTCGTATGATCCGGTTTCATATGCGGAATCCCACCCAATACGGATACGGAAGTGACTTTTCGGATATCTTCGATCATACGCACCTTCGTATCGAACAGTTCGCTGATGTATGTGAGCAGCAGCGGAATGAAGACACCCAGCAGGAACGCCAGACCGAGCGTACGAGCCTGATTGACATTGTTGGCACCATAGGAGCGCGGATGAGTCAGGAACGTAACCGATGGCTGATAGGTTTGTTTGGTGATCTCTGCCTCTTCTCGTTTCTGAAGCAAAAAGATGAAGAGTTTCTCTTTCAACTCCTGCTGGCGCGACATGGCACGAAACTCCTTCTGCTGAGTAGGAGCCTGAGAGATGCGGGCACGAGCCACATTGGAGTTGTGGCGCGCATCGCGGAGCTGGGAGCTGACCAAAGCCTCTACCTCTTCGAGCGACAGCTGCACGTTGGGGCGAAGATTGTCGATCTGCGAACTGATGCGCAATACGGTTGGTGAATCTTCGCTGGCATTGCCAAGGAGACGATTCCGTTTCATGATGAGTTCGTTGTACTGGGAGATGACCGACGCGAGAAGCGGATCGGCACTCTGCCCCATCACGGGAAGAAGACGGTAGCGACCATCGCCCTTATCGGACAATACCTTGCGAATGCTTTGCAAGATGTTGGCCTGACGCTGAAGAGCGTTTACCGCTTCGTTGGAACTCTCTTTCTGCTGAAGCACAGATCCGACGTTGTCGGAAATGGAGAGCATCTGATTGGCCTGCTGAAAGCGAGCCACATTGGTTTCGGCCGAATCCAGTTCGATATTGATCTTGTTGAGACGCTCGTTGATAAAGCTGGCCGTATTGTTGAAAATGTATTGTTTCTGTTCGATCCCCTTGCGGTTGTAGACCTCGATCAGGATACGCGACAAATCGAGCGCACGAGCCGGTACGGGATCGCTGGCAAATATGAGCAATGTGCCGGCACGTTCGTTGTCAATATCGATGCGCAGGTTGTTGAGAAAATAGGATACCGAGGCGGCATAACTGCCTGCATCGATGACCAGTTCGCCATTGAATTCTGGATTCAGGATCTCTATGGTAACGGGCTCTTCGCCCACTGCGAACATATCGCCCGACTTCCCTCCATAAATCTCTTGGTCATCGCGAGTGAAGGCTTTGAATCCCCCTTTTCCGTCGCATCGCACGAGAATGGAGAAAGGCACGGCGTATTCGGGATTATCGAGAGAAAGACGTACGGGAGCATTGCGGTAGTATTCGCTATCGCGGAGGCGCCCCATCTGAAAATAGCGGACATTGAGACCGAGTTCGCGCACGACATCCTTCATCAGAAGCTCGGAGCGAAGTTGGAAAATCTCTTTTTCGAGGGTCTTGCCCCCCTGTTCGAATCCGATCTGACGCAAAAGCAGATTATCCCCCGCGGCAGAGCCCTGGAGGTCTTGAATGATCACTTTGGCTCCAATCTGATAGACGGGAAGCGTGCTGCGGTGGAAAAAATAGCCCAACCCCAGACACAACGGAATGGAAAGAAGGAACCACCACCAATGCTGAACTACTTTCGCACGGTATTTGCGATAGTCGAAGAGTTCGACTCCGAACTCCTTCTTATCGTTCACTGAAATATCTTGAAACATATCGTAAACCTGTTAAATTATCGAACGAAGATCGCAACGAGCGCAATGGCCGAAGAGATGATACCGAGCAGGTAAGGAAGGAAAGAGCTAGTCGTGCCATCCTGGATGTTGCTACGAGACGGTTCTACATAGATCACATCGTTCTGCTGAAGGAAATAATAGGGCGACTTGAAAGCCGAAGAGGAGGTCAGATCGAGACGACCGTAGGTAACCTCGCCCCCATTGTCGCGAATGACAAGCACATTCTTGCGCTTGCTCTTGAGTTGCATATCGCCAGCTTTACCCAGAGCATCAAAGATAGAGATGCGCTCGGTAGGCATCGTATAGGTGCCCGGCACGCGTACAGCGCCGAGAACCGTGACGCGAAAATTGAGGAATTGTACGGTAACGGTAGGATCTTTGATCTGTTCGCTCAAGCGAGACTGAAGCAGATCGACCAATTGATTGCGAGCAAGCCCTTCGACCTGAATACGGCCCAACGTGGGGAAATCGATGCAACCGTTTTTATCGACGGTGTATCCGACGGAGATGTTGTTGCCATAACCCGCAGACTGAAGCAACGTAGTCATAGGAGCATTGTATGGCGCCGCAACCTCCATATCCGCACAAGAAACGATAATGGAAAGTTTATCGTCGGGAACGATTACCGCCTTATAGGACGGAGTCGGGGCGATGGTGCCTCCGATGCCCATATCCTGTAGAAGAATAACATTGCGTTTGCTACCACAAGACGAGAGAAAAAGAATCATAAAAACAGTCAGCACAACGCGTGAATAAGCGAAACGCGAAAAACAATCGTTCATAAATATCGATGGTATTTTAATATAATTTTAAGAAACGAAAAAGCTACGAGGCAAATTTAGCATTTACTATCAGGAATGAAAACAGATTCGTTTAGAATAACTACCTAATTTTATGTTAAATACAAAAGAAAGCTGATCCATACAGACCAGCTTTCTTAAACAACGTTATCCTAAAGACATTATTGTGCTATCATAAAATTGACGGAGTTCATCAGACCTTCGGCATCGGTATGGTTGCGCAGGTCATCGACCGTAACAGAAAGACGAGCCGGAGATACCGAGTAACGGTTAACCAGGATATCCTTAACTTTTTCGGCACGTTTGCGAGCCAGATCCTTATCTGATCCCGCCACATTACCAATCACACGGATATTGAGTTCGGGATTTTCGGTCATAAATTTCGCCAGTTTGAAGATGTTGACCATCTGAAGCTCTTCATTGAAGGTAAGTTTTCCGGAATCGAACACAACCGAAGGAACCAACAAATTCTTAACACCAGCCATCTCGACCACCTGAATCACGTCGGGACGCGTAGATTCTTCTTCGACCTGACGGCGGATCTTGGTGATTCGATTGTTGAGAGCGGCATAGCTTTCGGGAGTAATGAGACGTTCGACGCGGAACCCTTGTTTGCCGATGCGGTAGGTCAGCCCTACAAAACCGGAGAAGTAGCTATCAATCTGACGCCCCTTCCCTACCTCGCCATCGAAAGTAGCATCAAGCAAGGCACCTGTCGCTTCGATATTAACCCCCAAACGGGACGTGATATTAAACGTACCGATCGCCCCAAAGCGGAAACTGACCTTATTGGAAAGAGGCATCCCATGCCACTTGGTGCCGTGAACAAGCCCCATACCGAGATAAGCATCCAGCCCCCATCGATCATCATATCGTTTGTATCGCGTGAAAGCGTTGAGCAGGTCGACCAGGAAGTCGGCATTGATTTCCCAATAGGCGATGTCTTGTCGATATCCTTTGGAGGTATCCACCCCTTTGCTTTCCCAATAGTGCTTCACGGGATCTTCGGAGGAGTTCAACCAGGAATCACGACCGGGATATAGACCCGGGATACCCGTATTCCATCCTACCAGTTTGGCGCCACCCATGCTGAGACGAATGCCGAACGCAGGATAGAGTTTCTTACCAACCGCGAACTGGAAACCAGGTTCGATGCGGTCGAAAAATTTCAAATGATAATCTTCCTCTCCGCACAACATACGGGCGGCAAAAGCCCCCTGTATATAAAAATTGGACCAGAAGGAAGAGGTGTAACGAGTCTTATAACTAACATCGAGCGTATCGATGCGAAGGACTTCCGTTTCGGTGCGTTGCGCATGCGCGGACAAAGCGAGCAAGGCAACAAATATGGTGATCGCTATCTTTTTCATTGCAGATTCTCAGTTTAATTATTCCATGACGATTTGCATCACTACGGCACGATTCCAGCGGTAGTCTTCATTATACAGACGCTCGGCATCGCCTTTGGCATCGGTAATGATGCGGGCCGGAGCGATATCGAATTTGCGGATGAGGTAATCTTTCACGCTGTTGACACGGCGCTGACTGAGCTTGAGGTTGTAGCTCGGATAAGCGGTTTCCTTGTCGGCATAACCGATGAGCTCGATACGAGCCTGCGGATTTTCGCGCAGATATTGAGCAACCTTATAGATATTGAGTTTCTGATCCTCCTCGATGTTGTATTTATCGATACGGAAGCGGACAATGAACGGCACGGAGATATTTTCGTCGACTACGACTACTTCCTCAATCACCTCCGGCTCTTTCTCGAAGAACACGGTTTCGAGCACGACCGGATTGACTTTGACATAACGCTTAAACTTACGGCCGCCGAAGCGATACGTAAATCCTGCCGTAGCTGCGAGATATCCTTCTACCGTACGGTTTTTGCTCCCGCTATATCCGCCGACCATCCCATCGAACGTCTCATCGACCACAGTACCCTGAGCATCGACGAACAGCGACCAACGTTTGCCCAGACGAACATCAAGCTGAATACCCGCTTTCATAGCGAAACTGTTGCCCTCGCCCAGTGACTGGGAGGCGAACGCATGTGAAAAACCGGGACCTGCGTAAAGATACAGACCCACGGGGCGCTCGCGCGGACCGAACCATTGAAGGATATCGGTCATCAAATTGAGCTGAAAGTCCATATAGGTAAACTTACGGTGTACCCATTCCTGTCCCGGAGCAGGCTTTAGCCCTCCCGAAAAGTGGTCGTCCTGATTGGGAAATTTGTCGTAAATGTTGTTTACAAGAGATTCGTAGTAGCGACCGGAAAGTTGGCCGACACCTACCTGAAAACGAAGAGCGAGAGCGGGCGTAAACCAACGACCGACACTGACCTGGCCCACAGGGCGTAGACGATGAAGCGCACTGTTGTAAACCCTGTTGCCTTCGGCTGCAAGGAAATTGACACCGCCGCCCAAACTCACAAACCAGTTGCTGGAAAGGCCGTCGCCAACGGTAACGAAATCGGCATCGTTACCAAGTTCCATCGCAACCGTTTCTGCCTGATCGGTACGGAGCGTATCGGAGACAGCGACCTGAGCTTGAGAAAGACAGGGCCACATCACCAACAGCGTCAAAATGCGAAATGCAGATTTAATCATAATTGATATATTTTTGATCATGTTTTTCCTGAATCAGGCCGGAACGAACCGAACCTGACAAAATGTTATTGTTC
>CAMTOW010000091.1 GCA_947074245.1 uncultured Bacteroidales bacterium
ACAATATACAACCATAAAACACAAAGAATAATGGTAAGTACGCCGATTATTTTGATCAATTTTCCCAAATCAGGTAAGCAGACATCAACCAATGATTCAACTTATCGCCTTCAGCAGGCGCTGCAGTCGGGATACTTACCGAAACGGTATGTTTTCCGGGCTTGATATTTTTCAACTCAATCGTTTCGGGAACAACATCCGATCCGGGACACCAGTTCGATCTTGACAAGTCGGAAGAACCCAACGGCTCATTTACCGTTCTTGTTTTCATTTCACCCGTTTCACGATCGCGATATTCTTCTTCACGGTCGATTCGCCAAACAGCTGTTGACGGATTATAACGACGGAACGTCGCGCAATCCGTACGCCATGGAGTAAAGCGATACACTTCCTCTCCATCTACACGGATGATATTTTCTTTCGGACGGAACTCATCTCCTCCCGAATGGCCACCATGTCCCGTAACGATATATTTCATACGTACGTTTTTAGCGCCGGAAGGGATTTCGATATCGAACTCCAAATCTTTACGCGCAAAGATATCCGGATGCCCCTGCGGTCCCATATAATAAACCGTATTCAAGATCGGCTCTACGTGAGAGTTCGGCTGAATCGTTTCATTATATCCCAATTCGTTATAATCGATATCCACACTGATCTTGTAGCCTTCGCCCGTCCATGAATCGATCCAGGCTCCTACCCATACGTCGCCTTGGATACGCGAACGCAGATCGGTGATATTCTGATGCCATTTCACATCTTCAGCCCAACCGTCAACGAAGATCGGTTTGCGCTTCAACGTATCATTGCTATAATAACCTACGCCAAACGGAGTCATGAAGCGCATCAGTTCCAGATTCGGTTTGTAAGCATCCGAAGAAACGATCCCGACCAATTTTTCATGGCGATCCGCGTCTGCGGGGAAAGCCTGCTCGCCCGAAGCGATATTCAGCAGATTAACCACCGATTCTTCCGGAATCACAAACAGCGAACCCGATTTATCCCAACGGTCTCCATCCGATTTGACTGTCACGTAAAGATTGATGTTCATATCCTTGCGATATTCCGGAACGGATATTTTCTTCAGGATGATACGTCCGTCCACCAAATGGATCACGCCATCCGAATCCGGCTCTGCGGTGTATTTTCCGGGTGCGAAGTGAATTTTTGTTTCATTGAATACGGTTTCGGTACGACTTCCGTAAGCAGGAAGTTTCTTTTTTGCATGTGCCGTGCAAACCATGCCCGAGATAAGGGCAAGCGTTAAGAAGGTTTTCTTCATGGACAAATTGTGATGAATATTAATATTTGAAAAAAAATTATGCTGGCAAAAATATTAAATAAGCCCCTTAATAAAAAACAAGAGGGATATCGAAAGCCCGATATCCCTCTGTATATGCTATAATTGATGTTAAATTTACATCAAACCCTGTTCGCGAAGTTTCAACTGCCATTTCCAGGCTGTCGCCAAAGTATCTTCTAGAGTCTCCTGAGCTTTCCAGCCCAAAATCTGATTCGCTTTGTCTACCGCGCCCCATACCTTTTCGATGTCACCGTCACGACGACCTACGATCTTATAAGGCACTTTCACACCGGTTACTTTTTCGAACGTACGGATCAATTCCAATACCGAAACGCCATTGCCCGTACCCAGGTTGAAAATCTCCACCGGTTCTGCCGATTTTCCTTCCAACATGCGATCAAGTGCTTTCACGTGTGCTTTTGCCAAGTCAACCACATTGATGTAGTCGCGGATACAAGATCCGTCCGGAGTATTGTAATCATCACCGAATACGCTCAATTCCGAACGTATCCCCATCGCAGTCTGCGTAACGAACGGCAACAGGTTTTGCGGCACTCCGTTCGGCAATTCACCGATTTCTGCCGACGGATGAGCACCGATCGGGTTGAAATAACGCAGGATGATGCTATTGTATGGCATTCCCGGCACGCTGGCGTCCTGAATGATCTCTTCGGCGATCTGTTTGGTGTTGCCATACGGGCAAAGAGCCGGTTTTACCGGAGCGTTTTCATCTACCGGATTTACGTCCGGCTCACCGTATACGGTACATGACGAAGAAAACACGAACCCTTTCACCTGAAACTCAGCCATCAAGTCCATCATATTCAGCAGCGAAACCAGGTTGTTGCGATAATAAAGCATCGGTTTCTGTACAGACTCACCTACCGCCTTGCTTGCCGCAAAATGAATCACTCCGCTGATCGGCCCCTCTTTTTCAAACAGACTTTTCAATCCGCTCATATCATTACAATCCAGGTGCGCGAATGTAGGACGGATGCCGGTGATGCGCTCAATTCCATCCACCACATCTGCGTTTGAATTGGAAAGATTATCTACGATCACGACCTCATATCCGGCATTCTGCAATTCTACAACCGTATGCGAACCGATAAAACCGGTTCCCCCGGTCACTAAAATTTTTCCTTTCATAAGATTATATGTTTTTCAATAAGCCACAAAAATATCTAATAAATGCGAACAGTACACTTCTTTTTTCAATTAATTCATCCCAATCCGTCGCTAACCAGCTTGTTATTTCAGAATTGCACAGGCAATCGTTTCGTGATCTGACTTTTTTGTCTATCTTTGCGTCGCTTTTTAAGTATTCCGTGTGATGGGAAATTAAGGGGCAACATCCTCAATTTTGAGTAACACAAAACCAATTAAAAATGAAAACATTTGAATTAGCTGGTCAGTCGAGAACTGATCTTGGAAAAAAAGCTACTAAAGCAGTTCGTAAAGACAGCAAAATCCCTGCAATCCTTTATGGTGGTGAAAAAGAGATCGCGTTTACAGTAAACGAATCAGACGTTCGTAACTTGATCTACACTCCAGACATCTTCGTTATCGACCTTACTATCGATGGTCAGGCTTGTCAGGCAATCATTCAGGATCTTCAGTTCCACCCGGTATCAGACGAAGTTCTACACATGGACTTCCTTCAGATCTTCCCAGACAAAGCAATCACTATCGAAGTGCCTGTTAAATTGGAAGGTCTTGCAGAAGGTGTTAAACAAGGGGGTAAACTTTCTTTGGAAATGCGTAAAATCCGTGTTAAAGCTCTATCTGCAAACGTACCAGAACGTCTTGTTATCAACGTATCTGAACTAGGTCTTGGAAAAACTATCCAGGTTGGTCAGCTTGCATTCGACAATTTGGAGCTTCTTAATGCTAAAAACGCAGTTGTATGTGCGGTTAAATTGACTCGTGCGGCTCGTGGTGCTAAAGCTGCTGCTGCTGCAGGTAAAAAATAATCCGGCAAACAGATTGTAAATGAAATATTTGATTTGTGGCCTGGGCAATATTGGTGCAGAGTACGAATATACCCGTCATAATATCGGATTCAGAGTATTGGACGCCTTAGCTAAGGCGTCCAATATTGTTTTTACGGATGGGCGTTACGGAGCAACGGCCGAAATGAAGGTCAAAAACCGCCAGTTGCTGCTTCTGAAACCCTCCACCTACATGAATCTGAGTGGAAACGCCTTGCGCTATTGGATGCAAAAGGAGAATATTCCCGTTGAAAACGTATTGATCATCGTCGATGACGTCGCCCTTCCGTTCGGGACGCTGAGACTCAAACCCAAAGGCAGCGATGCCGGACACAACGGGCTGAAAGATATCGCCCGCGTGTTGGGGAACGACAAATACGCGCGCTTGAAGTTCGGAATCGGCAACGATTATCCCAAAGGCGCTCAGGTAGACTACGTCTTGGGCAACTTCTCGGATACCGAAGAGAAAGAACTTCCCGAAAAGCTGGAGCGTTGCAACGAGATCATCAAAAGCTTCTGCCTGGCTGGCGTACAGAACACGATGAATCAGTTTAATAATAAATAACCGCGCTCCATCCGGAGATGCGCGTTAATTGTGTATCTTGATTCCGTTTTAGTTTAATTCGATATTTAATATGGCAAACGAAGTTAGAATCGACAAGTGGATGTGGGCCGTACGCATTTTCAAAAGCCGTACGATTGCCGTCGAAGCCTGTAAAAAAAACAGGGTGATGATCAACAACGTCAATGTAAAGGCATCGCGAATGATCCATGTCGGCGACGTCATTCAGGTTAGAAAACCGCCTGTCACCTACTCGTTCAAAGTATTGCAACTCACCGAACGCCGCATGGGGGCTAAACTCGTTCCGGAATATATGGAAAACGTAACCCCGGCCGCTCAATACGAAATACTCGAACTCAGCCGCATCAACGGCTTTATCGATCGTGCGAAAGGTAGCGGACGCCCTACGAAAAAAGATCGCCGCAGTATGGACGAATTCACTCAACCGGAATTTATGGATGATTTCGATTTTGAGTTCGGATTCGATGATGCAGACGACAAAGAATAATCAGACGATATCGCATCAAAACGAAAGAGCGTAGCAGACACCAACCGTGTCTGCTACGCTCTTTTTTATTTATTCTCTTTTTCAGAGACTTCTTATCAAAACAAAATTGGCGGAGTCATGCAGGCAACAACCGAATAACAAACCCCGAAAACCGCCTGAGATTATCAAAAAAGACGCCTGAAAAGATCTCTTTTATCCACGTATTAACGCTCTTTCAGAGCCGGACAAACGATCATTCACTCCCCTGCTAACGATCGTTTACAGCACACGAAACGAGATGCGACCAGGCACGAAAAAAGAAATATGCACGCAGAAAAAAGCCACGGCAGTCTGATAGAAAATCAAACGGCCGCGGCTCGTATCTTAAATCCGTTCAGGATCAATAATCATATTCGAGAGACATCTCATCCACCCATAGCGTAGATCCCACTCCACCGGTGAAGTAATCGCCCCACTTGCTGGCAGAAGCTACTACGAGGATGTAAGTAGGTGTGCGGTTCAACGCCCGGTATTCCAGTTCAAGAATCAGTTCCTTATAATCGGCTGTACTCTCCGACGTAGTAAATTCGGAGTAAGCGATGATGTGAGGATCTGTTTTGTCGAATAGTTTCCGGTTCGACGGACGGGTACGGATCTCAACCGGTTCGCTCCAGTCGCCGATAGCGATCCAGATGAAGCATGAGTCCGGACGCCCTTTCAACGCCTCAAATTCCGACGATACATAATTGATCGTTGACGATGTATATTTATAATCGAGTCGGAGTTTCGTCGGGAATGTAGAGAATGGTTTACCAAAATCCAAAATTCCGTTTGTACCGTCTATTTTTACGAATTCACCCGCGAAAAGATTTCCGGCTGCGAATTTGCCCAATGATCCGACACCTACGAATTTCGATTCCAGTTTGGCAGCCTGTCCGTTCGGATTGAGCGAACTGGTTTCGCTGGTCGGCTGCGTATTGCTTTCTCCCATCGAAGAGGCTCCTTTGTTGCCCGAATCCCAGAATTGATATTCTCCGCTAAGCCATGGATTCCATACCTTACCGTTTTTATGCCAATTATCGAGCGATCCGTTTGGCAACTCTACCGCTCTGCCCGTCACGAAGGTTAACTCTTCGCCATAATTATCGTCAACATAAGCACGACAAACGTAAGCGGTTTCAGCCTTCAGATGAGGCACACGGCCCGAATAACTATTTCCGGAGAACGTCAGATTCGATTGATCCACACGGATCCATTCGGTCGAGTTCGTTTCGCGTATCTCAAATCCACGATCGTCTGATTCCATACTTTCTGCCTGAAGCCAAACGACGTTGACCCACGGTGTGGCAGATTTGGTCGTAACCACGCTTTCTTTGCTTTCTACAAAGAGCGTCCATCTTTCGGTCACGCCTTTGTATTGCACGTCAACCTGCAGCGGTTCGCGAAAATCCTGCGGTTTGAGCAATAGGTCGGTAGGCGTAATGACAGCACCTGCCGGAGCAAGCTTCAGATCCGTTATCGTAACGGCCGATAAATCCGTCTGTGGCGAAATATAAGTTACAGCTCGTTTTGAAACATGATCGAATACACTCTCTCCGATCTGTCCGTTCACGACGAAACGGCGCTCAATGGTCTGATTGCCGACGATGGTCCATACATAATTCTGATAAAATGAAAGTTCCACCAGACATGGAGACGTCAGATCCAACACACTGCCCGGTCCCAGATCGGTACGAGCGTCATCGGTCAGGACTACGCTCTTGACGATCGCATTCTTCAGATCGACCGTTTCATCCAAACGAACCGTTACAACACGATCTTCGGGTTTGATGACAGCCGATCCGATCTGTCCGTCAAACTCAATCGAAGTGATATAGAGTTTAACCACCGGATACGGAATATCATTTTTGATACATCCCGATAGCCCGACGATTAGGATCAGTAAGGATAATAAGCGAGAAATTGATTTCATATTAGAGACATACGGTTACACCGATATAAATATTGAAAAGATTAATTTTGAAGTTGGCTCCGCTGTTTCGACGCGATCCCGAATCAATGTCATTGATCGTTTGCTTCTCTTTACGATAAGTCAAACCGGCAACGCCCAATGAAAATTCGGCAGCCACGTTCTCCATAATGAAGACGCAGACTCCGGGATTGATCCCCAAGCGGATTTGAGTAACCGCGGTTTGCGTCACATAGGGTTCGCCGTCAACCTGACGGCTGAAGTTGGAGTTTCCGGTACTGAATGCCAGATTGGTTTCATTGAACAATCCGAACCGCTTGCCGGCATCCAACCCTACATAGGAGCGATGAAAAATAGTTCCGCTATAAAGCGTTTCGGTATATTTCATATTAGACAAAGAGAAATCCAAATCATCGATGACCAGACTCAGGTTGTCTAACTGCACATTGGTTTGCGAATAGCCCAGTTTCACACCGATCATCAGGTTATCCCGATAGAAATATCCGGCAAAGGGATTGACACGAACCGTCTTACCATTGTAATTGACGTCTTCCATCAGATTATACATCTTACTATCGAAGCTATCATAATTGCTGTAAGAGGCCGTTATCCCGAACATCCGATATCCTTTGGGCACGAAACGATAATTGAGTATTCCGCGATCATAACGCCCGATCGGTTTTATGGCGAGGATCTCCGGATTGCTCTGCTGGAGCGAATCACGCACGACGCGCAAAGAATCCGTCATCGTACGGCTTCTGTTGTTGGCGGCAGAAAGCGTTCCGACCAGGCAAAGATTGATTATTAAGCAAAAGAGTATTCGTTTAAGCATAATTTCCTGTTCATTTTATAAATAAAAAGCAATCCCCAGACCAATTGAAAAAATATTGATTTTAAAACTACCTCTGTGATGATGACGTTCTCCTGTATTAACCTGATCGGTCACTTGCTTTACCTTATTAAATGAAAAACCCAATACGCCCACGTTTACTTCTACGGCCGTAAAATTATTTATAAATGCAACGAGTCCCGGCGAAACCGCAATACTGATTTCGCGAGCTGTTTCATAAGTACCGCTCATGGATTCACCCTTACCGTTTAACAGTTTTGACTGACTACCCAGATCGGAAGAGCACACGTCTGAACTCCAGTCACTCCGGAGAATCTCGTA
>CAMTOW010000092.1 GCA_947074245.1 uncultured Bacteroidales bacterium
ACGTGGTTTACCGATCTTGGCATAATTCTAAAATAATTGTGAATGATAGCGCCTTACCCTATATGTAAGAACTTAAGCTTGCATTCGGTTGATAAAAAATTTAAACTTGCTTTTAATATTTCCTGAATGCAGAAAATTATTTCATGCAAAGAAGGAACTGAACATTGTTTACGTCAGATTTAGCAACCAAAGTGAAATGGCCAAGACGACGTTTTTGTTTGTTCGTTTTTTTAGTCAGAATGTGACGTTTGAAAGCATGTTTTCTTTTAATCTTTCCTGTTCCGGTAAGAACGAATCTTTTTTTGGCACCGGAATTAGTTTTCATTTTAGGCATCTTAAAAAATTTAAATGAATTTATAATAGAGAACAGCAGAGCTGTCTTCAATTCTTATTTTTCAATTTTCTTTTTAGGAGCAAGCATGATGATCATACGTTTTCCTTCCAGCTGAGGCAACTGCTCCACTTTACAAAGGTCTTCCAAATCATTGGCAAAACGCAACAGCAATACTTCACCCTGCTCTTTAAACAGAATTGAACGGCCTTTGAAGAATACGTAAGCTTTCACTTTACAACCTTCTTCCAAAAAGCTTTTTGCATGTTTCAATTTGAAAGCATAATCATGGTCATCGGTCTGAGGTCCGAATCGAATCTCTTTCAACACCACTTTAGATGCTTTCGCTTTGATCTCTTTCTGTTTCTTTTTCTGTTGGTAAAGGAACTTCTGATAATCAATAATTCTGCAAACAGGTGGCACAGCAGTCGGAGAGATCTCAACAAGATCAAGTTCTTGTTCTTCAGCGATTTTCAAAGCCTGTCTGAAAGGAAGAACGCCAGCCTCGACATTATCTCCTACAAGACGAACCTCATCAACACCTCTGATTCGCTCATTAATTCTGTGTTGAGCTTTGTCTTCTTTTTTCATTGGTCCTCTTCCTCGTGGACCTGCACCCATCGGTCTTTTTTCCATTTAAATTACTGAGTTGTTTATCATTTGTTCTACTTCTCGAACCAAATTAGACGCAAAAGTAGTAATTTTTTCGACACCAAGATCACCTTCGCCCTGTTTTCTTACTGACACTTCGCGATTTTCCTGTTCTTTTTCGCCAACGATCAATAAGTAAGGGATTCGTTTCAACTCGTTATCGCGAATTTTACGTCCGATTTTCTCATTACGATCATCAACGATCGCACGGATATCACTTTTCGCCAATTCAGCGGCTACTTCGTGTGCATATTCATTAAAACGCTCTGAAATAGGAAGGACTACTACCTGATCCGGAGTCAACCACAATGGGAATTTACCTCCCGTATGTTCGATCAATACCGCAACGAAGCGTTCCATTGAACCGAACGGAGCACGGTGAATCATGATCGGACGATGTTTTTGATTATCCGAACCTGTATATTCCAAATCAAAACGCTCCGGCAAGTTATAGTCTACCTGAATGGTACCCAACTGCCAACGGCGTCCCAAAGCGTCTTTCACCATGAAGTCCAGTTTCGGACCGTAGAATGCAGCTTCACCATATTCTACTTTCGCGTTCAGTCCTTTTTCCTGACAAGCCTCTACGATAGCAGCCTCAGCTTTTTCCCAGTTGTCGTCCGAACCGATGTATTTCTCACGGTTATTCGGATCACGCAAGGAGATCTGAGCTTCGAAGTTATCGAATTTCAAAGCTTTGAAAATAATAGAAATGATATCCATTACTTTCAAGAACTCATCTTTCAACTGATCCGGACGCACAAACAAGTGAGCATCGTCCTGAGTGAAACTACGTACACGTGTCAAACCATGCAATTCGCCCGATTGCTCATAACGATATACGGTTCCGAACTCCGCAAAACGCAACGGCAGATCTTTATAAGAACGAGGGAACGCCTTAAAGATCTCACAGTGGTGCGGGCAGTTCATTGGTTTCAAAAGATACTCTTCACCCTCTTCCGGAGTATGGATCGGTTGGAAAGAGTCTTTTCCATATTTAGCATAGTGACCAGAAGTCACATACAACTGTTTGTTTCCGATATGCGGAGTAATTACCTGCTGATATCCGTAACGTTTTTGGATCAAACGCAAAAACTGTTCCAAACGGTCACGTAGAGCTGCTCCACGCGGCAACCACAATGGCAACCCCTGTCCAACCGTCTGAGAGAACATAAACAATTCGAGTTCACGTCCCAGTTTACGATGGTCACGTTTTTTCGCTTCTTCCAAAAGAGTAAGATATTCGTCCAACTGTTTTTTCTTCGGGAATGAAACTCCGTAGATACGAGTCAGCTGTTTACGCTTTTCATCACCTCTCCAATACGCACCGGCAACAGACAATAACTTGATCGCTTTGATAGGCGCAGTAGTCGGGATGTGCGGCCCACGGCATAAGTCCGTAAACGCACCCTGTGTATATGTCGTTATAGTACCGTCTTCAAGCTCCGAAATCAATTCGCATTTATACGTTTCGCCACGTTCGCCAAACATCTTCAATGCATCTTCTTTGCTGATTTCTTTACGCGACAAAGCCTCCTTACGAGCGGCAAGCTCCGTCATTTTCTTTTCGATGGCAGGAAGATCCGATTCTTTGATCACCGCTGTGCCCGGGTCTACATCATAGTAGAATCCATTTTCAATGGCAGGTCCGATACCGAATTGAATACCCGGATAAAGCTCCTGAAGAGCTTCTGCCAATAAATGGGCAGAAGAGTGCCAAAAGGCATGCTTACCCTCTGCATCATCCCATTTGAATAATTTAACGGCTGCATCCTCATTGACAGGTCTTGTCAAATCCCATTCTTCACCGTTTACACTCGCAGCAAGAACATCTTGAGCAAGTCTTGAGCTAATGCTCTCTGCAATTTGCAAAGGAGTTATTCCTTTTGCGAATTCTCTGACTGATCCGTCAGGAAAAGTAATTTTAATCATGTTAATCGTTTGAATTACAACTTTCAATCTTTTTTCCAACATGCTGATACTTACGCCATCGTTCGATGACTATTAAATATTGTGATGTGTTTGTGAGCCGATCATGCCTAAGCAGAGCGATCACAACAATACAAATATATTGATTTTAATTATTATGCAAAAAAATAAGGGCGTCTGATTCTCTTTCTGATTCTCAGATACCCCATTATCGATCAAAATGTCATTTTTATAGAAACGATACGCCTTCGGCAAAAACCAACATTATCTCTGAGCGGAAAGTAAGGCAAGTTTCCGTTTGTAAATATCAAAGGCTACTTGTCCGAAACATACGATATAGACCGTTTCAATCGATGAATCGGAGCTTTGTAAGAATTTACGAATCTCATTAAGAGCAATATCAGCCGCTTCCTCTTTGGGATAGTGATAAACTCCGGTGCTGATGCAAGGAAAAGCGATACTTCTGACACCTTTCTCTTGTGCTAACTTTAGGCTGTTGGCATAGCAAGCTGCCAACAAATCCGCTTCGCCCGACTCTCCACCCTGATAAATCGGACCAACAGTATGGATAATATAAGTCGCCGGGAGATCATATCCGTTCGTCATTTTAGCTTCACCGGTCTTACAACCCTTCAATTTTCTACATTCACCCAAAAGCGCCGGTCCGGCAGCCCGATGAATCGCTCCATCCACACCTCCGCCACCTAAAAGAGAATTGTTAGCGGCATTCACGATTGCATCTACATGCAAAGTCGTAATGTCTTCGCAGATTATCCGGATTTTACGATCTAAAGAAATGGATTGTTGCTGCATAATCGTTATTCTTCAAACATTTGCACATCCGTCAGCGGACGAATCTGCTGGTTTTTAAACTCATTCAATTGATAATAAAAAATCTTACCATCGGATGTATGCCAGATATCAATCATCAGATTCGAATATTTACGACTACTGATATCCAACAGATCCCGAAGCGACATATCTCTGAAATTACGCAAAATACGAGGTTTCTTATCGGGAGATATATAATAGAATTTCCGTTTCAGTTGTTCTCCCGTCGGCTTGTATACATATCGATAAGATCGATAAACCATTCGATACAAACACCATCCGATTAGAAATACTCCAAAAACGATTAAGAGAATTGACAAATCAATGTTTTTAAATAACAATGAGTTTTTAGATCCGAACAAAATCAGAAATAACCCCTCTCCTATACCGATAAGTGTTTTTAAACTGATTTTCTTTTTACGTTCAACTTGAAATGAAGCATTATTCAAAAGCGCATCTTCGATATAAAACAAATGTGTCATAAGATAATGAGATTAAATAAACGAACATGAAAACAAAATACATAACCTAATATTATTCAGGACTCAAAACGAGCTTGGATGGAAATGCGTTAACGAGTCTGTGCGACCGAAAAACAAAGCCAACGTATAACCCAATTAAATTTAACTTCTACAAACAGTTCCAATTTATTAATTTTGAAAAGCAAACCTTGTGATTTAATCAGAAGCGAAGCACGAATTATATTTTTATTTTTGCTTCTGCTTAAACGTTACAATGATTCAAGATGTTTACTCGCAAACATCTTTTTAATATTTAATAGCAATAAGACTTATTATTTAACAACAAACACCTGCTAAACAGATTTTCTCAGCATAAATTATTAATCTAAAAAAGATAAACGTGATCATGATTGAATTAAAAAGAATTATAAACAACACCGATCCGCAACTACAAGAACTGATTGATTTATATATAGAATCTTTCCCGGAAGATGAAAGACGTGAAATCGAACAACTCCGCCGTCTGATTGAAAGCAGTCCGGAAATGCATCTTTGCTCAATCGTTTCGGAAGGCGAAACCGCCGGATTATTCATTTACTGGAATTTCGGAAATTTCTTCTATCTGGAACACCTTGCCGTTCATCCCTCCATGCGAAACAGGAAAATCGGTCAGTTACTTCTGGAGCATGTCGACAAAACTCTACCGGGAGTACGATTATTAGAAGTTGAGCCAAAAGAAGATGGAGAAATGGCTGCCCGCCGAATCGGATTCTATGAAAGAAACGGTTATCACATCTTATATAAGGATTATATACAGCCCTCTTATAAAGACGGAAAGGATACTTTATCTCTTTGGATCATGGGGAATCAATCCACCGATCATCTTGAGGAGAAAATACAGATCATCAAAGAAAAAGCCTATTATCAACCCTGTGCAGAATAACATTCTGCACAGAGCGCTATGGATCAACGCGAAGGCAAACAATGTCCGTTCCGGTTTGTTTTAATCCCAAACGATAAAACGAGACATCATGAAAAAGATTGTTTTTCTCAGACACGGCGAAAGCGAATGGAATAAAGAAAACCGATTTACAGGTTGGACCGATGTAGACCTTTCCGATAAAGGGAAAAAAGAAGCCTGGCATGCAGGTGAAGAACTGATTAAGAACGGTTTCATTTTCAATCGCGCTTATACCTCTTATTTAAAACGTGCGATCAAAACTCTGAATATCGTACTGGACTGTATGAATCAGGATTGGTTGAAAGTGGAAAAAGACTGGCGTCTGAATGAAAAACATTATGGTATTCTTCAAGGGTTGAATAAAGCAGAAACGGCTCAAGAATACGGAGAGGATCAGGTGAAACGCTGGAGACGCAGCTACGATATCGCTCCGCCGGCCCTCTCTGACGACGATCCCCGCAATCCGAAATTCGATACCCGCTATCGAGAAATACCTCGCGACGAATTACCCACTACGGAATCCCTGCAAGACACGGTGATTCGTTGTATGCCCTATTGGGATCATGTGATATTCCCCTCTCTCAAAACAGATGAACAGATCTTGATAGTCGCTCATGGCAACAGTCTTCGCGGCATCATCAAGAACTTAAAGAATATCTCAGACAATGATATCGCCGAATTCAATATTCCGACAGGAGTCCCCTATGTATTTGAATTCGATGAGAAAAACAACCTGATTCGAGATTATTATCTGGGAGATCAGGAAGAGATCGACCGACAAATCGCAAGCGTACGAAACCAAGGATTAGCCAATCACTAAAATAACACTCTTAACGACTCCATGATACGACCTTTCATAACCGACGAAGCCACACTCCTCGTCGATTTATGGCTTCGTGCGTCTGAACGGTCACACGGATTCATAGATCTTTCTTACTGGCAATCGAATGCCGAAGCCATGCGTTGCGTTTATATACCAATGGCAGAGACGTCCGTATACGTCGATTCCGAAAACAAGCCAAGAGGATTTATCTCTCTGAGCGGCAATACAATCGCGGCCTTATTCGTCGACCCGACCTACCAAGGTTTGGGCATAGGCTATCAACTGATCGCCTATGCCCTGACACGCCATCCCCGATTGGAACTTTACGTCTATTGCAAAAACCATAAAGCCATCCGCTTCTATCTTAAGTCAGGCTTCTCCGTCATCGACAAAACCCGAGATATCCCCACCGGAGAATTCCAATATAAAATGCAAAATGATCAACAATCGCCATGACATGAGCCACTTGAGGTGATTCCGGGCATTAAACATTTTACACAGCAGTGATGTTATACCCTTAGAAAAAACTCCTAATCCCCCACTATACTATGGATGCTCTGAAATTTGTAGAAGCATGTCAGGAACAAAGCCCGATCGACTTATACGATGTTGCTCTCGGGGTTTTTACTACTGATTTGCCGGAAGAACTTTTTGAAAACTACGATGTAATGATGACAATCGAGCTTCTTGCCAATACACTCTATGAAGACAAGGAATTCGAAAAAGCACGCCAATTGGTAGAAGTGTTACAATGCCATCAGCCTGAACTGTATCAGGAGTGTTCATTTTCTTTGCTTCCGCCACTTATCACCTATTCATTATTCAAAGGCGAAAAAGAGAAAGCCGAATATTACATGAAAGAGTTGGCGATTGCACCGGAGGAAGATTTCCTATTGTTTGTCCATATGCTCGATCTGATTGACGCTTATGGATATATCGATATGATGGATCGCATCGTAACCGGCGTACTGAATTCCGACAATCATCTGGATGATGAAGATCATGAGATTCTCGAATCTTATATCATGCCGGTAGAAAGCCAAACGGAGTATGATTCGCTCAAAGAGATTCGCGAAGATTTCTTAGATATCGCAGAAGAACTTAACTTATCGGCAGTAACGGCCGAAAATATCGTAGACGCATTAATTGATTATTTCGAACGGAACCTGTCGGAAGGAGTTACCGATAAAATCATATTGGAAGAAAAATCATTCCGAAACTACATTATTGGCCTGCTCGATATTGAATATATGGATACTTACGAATATGCAGCGATGGTGCTTTGGGGAAGCGTATATTTGATCGACCTGATGAAAAAGAGAGGACAAATGACTGCAGAGGATGCCGACAAGTCGCTTGAAATCATCCGAAAAATCAAAGCGTTCATTATGAGATCGGAAGAGCACACGTCTGAACTCCAGTCACTCCGGAGAATCTC
>CAMTOW010000093.1 GCA_947074245.1 uncultured Bacteroidales bacterium
ATTTCAATACCCCACAACACATTAAAGATGCTGCCAAAGATGCCATTGACGAAAATTTCACTTTTTACACTCCTGTTCCGGGCTATTTGAGTCTACGGAAAGCTATCTGCGACAAGCTAAGAAAAGAGAATCAGTTGGAATATGCTCCGCAGCAAATCGTCGTTTCGAATGGTGCGAAACAATCCATTTGCAATGTCATCCTGAGCCTGATCGGGCCGGGCGATGAAGTGATCATCCCGACTCCGGCATGGGTCAGCTACTTTGATATGGTAAAACTGGCTGAAGGAACCAATGTTGCCATCAAAGCCGGTATCGAAACCGATTTCAAAATCACGGGAGCGCAGCTTCGCGCAGCCATTACTCCCAAAACGAAAGCCATATTGCTTTGTTCTCCGTCCAACCCGACGGGTAGCGTCTATACGCGTGACGAACTGAAAGAACTGGCTGATGTTTTGGCCGAATTCCCTTCGGTTACGATCATCTCCGACGAAATCTACGAACACATCAACTACGTAGGCCGCCACGAAAGTATCGCGCAATTCGAAAACGTACGTGATCGCGTAGTGATCATCAACGGGGTATCGAAAGCGTATGCGATGACCGGATGGCGCATCGGTTTTATGGCGGGTCCCCAATGGATCGTAGATGCTTGCAACAAACTTCAGGGACAATATACATCGGGAGCTTCCTCGATCGCTCAAAAAGCGGCAGAAGCGGCCTATCTCGGCCCGCAGGAATGTGTGGCGGAAATGCGCGAAGCATTCGATCGCCGTCGCAAACTCGTCATTAATTTAGCGCGTGAGATTCCGGGATTCGTTGTAAACGAACCTCAGGGTGCTTTCTACCTGTTCCCGCAGGTAAGCAGCTATTTCGGAAAAAGCTATGAAGGGTTCACCATCGGTTCTGCAGCCGATCTGGCTATGTTCCTTTTAGAAAAAGGGCTGGTGGCTACCGTTGGCGGCAATGCGTTCGGTGCGCCTGAATGTTTGCGCTTCTCTTATGCGACTTCCGATGAAATGCTGATCGAAGCGATGCGAAGAATCAAAGAAACACTTTTGCTTTTAAAATAAAAATCGGGAATGTTCTGGATCGGACCGAAAGGTCTGACCTTTTTCCTGGTATAAAAAGCGGCAGATCCGATCGAGAAGATTAGATCTGCCGCTTTTTCAGTCATGGATTTTGGCAGGGATATTCTTTATTCCCAAAACGGATAAAGCCTCACGAATTATCGGATAGGATCCTTAAAGGGATGCGCGGCCATACATCAAAACCGGAAGATTGAAAACGCCTCCGATCCAGATTGTAGTTGATCCGAATCGGAGGCGTCTCTTTTTAGGTATTCCGATAGAATCGAAATTGCCTCAGACTCATAAAAAAACTGCCGCGGCATAAAGCTACGGCAGTTTTAATCTAAAAAATATGTATATAAAAGAGGTTATCTGATAATTCAACCGAAAACGGATCTTTCATATAAATCGGTTTAGAGGTAGATTATGCGTTTTCGATTTCAAGCAAAACTTCATCCGCACCTACGGTATCTCCCTGTTTTACAAGAATCTGACGAACTTTACCGGAATATGGCGAACGGATATCGTTTTCCATTTTCATCGCTTCAAGAATCAACAGCGTCTGACCCGACTTAACCGTATCACCAACGTGAATGTCGATCGCCAATACTTTGCCTGGAAGCGGAGCTGTAATCTTTTCTCCGATAAACGCAAGCGGTCCGGTAGCCTCTGCTACTTTGGTTTCGTTAGCTACGCCTTCCGGTTGTTCTTTCGCTTTAGCTGCTTCAAACTCGGCTTTGCGTACGCTCATTAGGTAATCTTTCGCTACAAGCGGGAACAGTTCAAGAAGAAGCTCTTCCTGTTCGTTCTGCGCTAGTTTCACGCCGCCATACTCTTCCAAAACCGGATTTGGTTGTTTTTTATAATTGGCGATATTATAAGGTATCTCCTCTTTGCTTCCTGTGATTTTTTCACGGAATTCAGGATTGACAGGAATCGGAGTTTTACCGTATTGACCTTTCACAAGATCTTCGAACTGTTTCGATACGACAGAGTACATCGCCATACCTTTGTTCAAATCAAGTGCACAAGATACGGCCTGAGCTCCTACGATTTGGCTGGTCGGTGTTACCAATGGAGGCAAACCTGCATCCAGACGCACTTTCGGAATCAGCTTCATCGCTTCGTCTAGAATCTGTTCTGATTTCACAGCTTTCAGCTGAGCCAACATATTCGAGTACATACCTCCCGGAATCTCTGCGTTTTTCACGATTTCGTTCGGTTTCGGGAATCCGTAGTAGCTTTCGATTGCATGACATGCTTCAAGCACCTCTTCTTCTTTGTTTTTAGAAGCTGCTGCGATCGCTTTATCCATCAATGCGTCAACTTCTGCCGGAAGTTTATCATAATCGAACGGTTTAGGGAACGATCCCATTGCGTCGAATGCATTCAGTTCTTTACGGATATCGATAAGTTCCTGATTGATTTTCTTCACTGCTTCCATATTGACATCCATTTCGATGCCTAGTTTTTTAGCGAAAGCAGCTACCAGTTCGATAGCCGGTGCGGCAGAACCTCCCGAGAAATACCACATGTTGGTATCCACGATGTCTACTCCATTCATCATAGCCATCAATACGGCACCCAAACCATATCCTGGTGTACAGTGTGTATGGAAGTCTACCGGAACTTTCACATTTTCTTTAAGACCTTTAATCAGACTGCCTGCGCGAGCTGGAGTTACCAGTCCTGCCATATCCTTCAGCGTGATCATATCGGCTCCTAATGCCTCCAGGGTTTTCGCTTTTTCGATAAAGTAAGCATCGGTAAAAACTTCTTTCGGCAATTTCTGACCTTTCAATGCTGCTTTCAGACGTTCGCCCGATGTGAAGTGTGGATCAACCGTGTAACAAACGGCGCAATCTGCGATTCCACCGAATTTTTTCACATACTTAATCGTCGATTTCACATTCTCCATGTCGTTGAGCGCGTCAAAAATACGCATGATGTTCAATCCTGATTCGATTGCATTGCGGCAGAAACCTTCGATCACCTCATCCGGATATGGCGCGTAACCGAAAAGATTACGTCCTCTGGACAATGCTGTCAGTTTAGATTTCCCGTCCATCTCTTTGCTGATCGTCTGCAATCGTTTCCATGGGTTTTCTCCCAAATAACGCATGATCGAATCTGGCACGGCACCACCCCATACTTCCATCGCGTAAAAACCGGCGTCTTTATAGAAAGGAAGCACTCGGTCTACTTGTTTTTGCGACATACGGGTTGCAAATAATGATTGCTGACCGTCTCTGAGGGTCAGGTCTCTGATTAAAAGTTTTCGACTCATAGAATATTAAGGTATATAATTAGTTAGAGAACTATTTTTTAACGAATGTTTTAATATAACAAAATAGTACCAATTAAACATCAAGCTTGGCGTTAAATATTTATATCTAACTTATTTTCAGAAAGATACACCGCTTTCAATTTCACACATAATCATCCGTTCAACGCCTTGAAAGGTTAATTTGATAAACAAAAATATTCATTTTTCCGAATATTTTGTTATTTGGTTTACAAACTGTTATTTGATTTTTTTTTGCATATACATCTTTCATTCGAATGAATTCTACAGGAGAACAACTCGGATTGGATGAGTCCGAAAACATTTGCGATTGATCAGACCGATTCATTCCCGGAGAGAAAATCGATTTTATAGACAAAACGATTAATTTTGTCGTCTAAATGGAATCACACGGATCACATCCCGATTGATATAAACGCTCATCTCCTTTATTCTGTTCCGGCTAGTTGCGTACGATTGGCTACACCACCTGCAAAACAGAATGGAAAGCGAAACAGGATGATTGGGTTTCGTCTGATTAACAGTAAATAGTCAAAGATAAATCGCATGTTCAGTTTTTTTAAAAAGAAAAAAGAGATCCTACCTCTACCCTATTCCACCGATATCCACTCCCATCTCGTACCGGGTGTCGACGATGGAGCTAAAAACACCGATACGGCTCTGTTTCTAATCGGAAAAATGAAAGAATGGGGAATCAAACATATAGTTACGACACCACATCGCACAGATGAAGTTTTCGAAAACGATCCCGAATCGATTTCTCCATATTATAATAAGGTAAAAAACAATGTTGCCATACAATATCCCGACATGACCTTTACTCATTCGTTCGAATACCGACTCGACGAAGGATTCATGCGCCTGCGCGACGAAGAGAAATTGGTTCCGTTTGGCGACAACTACCTTCTGGTTGAAAATTCATTCATTCAGCCGCTCTGGAATCTCGACGAACTTCTATATTCGTTGCGCCTCAAAGGGTATAAACCGATTCTGGCGCATCCCGAACGATATACTTATTATCTCAACAATAAGAAAGCGTATGAGGAACTACATGAATCAGGTTGCCTGTTTCAGGTCAATCTGCTTTCATTGGCCGGTACATACGGAAAAGAGGTTCAGAACTTGACGCTCTGGTTTCTTGAAAAAGGATATCTGGATTTCCTTTCGACCGACCTGCACCACCGCCAGCACGCGGCGCTTATCGATGAGTTCTTGAAAAGCAGTGCCTATAAAAAGCTTTTGCCCCGTTTGCAGTATCTTCAGAACGATCTGATCGGTTGATCAGATCCACGCGGTGCATCTGTTTTTCTTCAAAACGTGTCATATCCGTGCTCCGCACGCATCACGACGCTAAAGAAGGTCATCTCGCATAAGGAAAAGATCATTTTCTGCGAAGAGGAACTATGGGCAACGGGAATGCAGAGTCCAAGCGAAAAAATAGACTTCGGACTCCCCGAAAATAAAAAATAAAAAGCCTCCGGCTCAGATTGAATTCATCATCTGAACCGGAGGCTTTCGTTTGAAATAGAAAGTAGGTTTATACCTTATTATATAGCCGCGGAATCTTCGGATTAAAGAGTTCCGTGATTTTGGCAATAGCTGCGTTGATTGGTTTTTATGAACCGATGATTGGAATTCGGATGAATCTCAAATCGAAGTTCACAAACGGGTCAATCGAATATTCCGTCTACGATCTCCTCTTTCGGTGTGAGTTCGATAAACTCGCCGAGATACTCTTTCGCACATGGATCGATCGGATTCGACATATCGAAATCCTCTTCCTGCGAATACGGAAGCGACGGATCACCATACACCTTTTTCATATATTCACCATAGATCGGAAGAGCCATGCTGGCACCCTGACCCTGAGCCATATTATCGAAACGGATGGCACGCTCTTCACCACCTACCCATACGCCCGATACGAGCGATGGAGTGAACGCCATAAACCAACCGTCGGAGTTGTTATTGGTCGTACCGGTCTTACCACCCATCGGTGCGGTGATACCGTAGATACGTCTTACTCGGGATCCCGTACCGCCGTCGATTACGTCGCGCAACATCGGTAGCATCTTAAAGTAAGTAGCTTCGCTAAACACCTCCTGCCATTTCGGCGTAAAGGTTGCGATGATATTGCCGTTGTTATCTTCAATGCGGGTCACATAAAGCGGATCGATACGTACTCCGCGATTTGGGAAGGCGGAATATCCTGTTACCATCTCTTCGACCGAAACTTCAGACGGCCCAAGACACAAGGAGATAACCGGATCGATGTGATTGCGAATTCCGAATGAATGAAGCAAACGAACAAACGCATACGGCGACAATTTGTCCATCAGACGCGCCGAAATCCAGTTGTTGGAATTGGCCAATCCCCAGCGAAGCGTTACCATCTCGCCGATACGAGCCTTCGATGCGTTACGAGGCACCCACGGATTACCGTTTTCATCCAAAAGATGCGGCTGAGTGTTAGACTCCATATCACAAGGCGTACGTCCCTCTTCCATAGCCAGCGTATAAAGGAAAGGCTTGATGGTCGATCCGATCTGACGACGACCGGAAGTAACCATATCGTATTGGAAGTTGTGGAAATCCGGACCGCCGACATAAGCTTTCACAAAGCCGGTCTTCGGATCCATCGACATGAATCCCGCGCGCAGGAAGTATTTCTGATAACGGATCGAGTCCATCGGAGTCATCACCGTATCCTTCATACCCTGCCAAGTGAATACCTGCATTTCCATCGGCGTATTGAATGCCTTCAGAATCTCTTCTTCGGTTTTCCCGCCACGCTTCATCACGATATATCGTTCGCTCTGACGCATGGTGCGACGCATACTTGCTTCTACTTCCTCTTTAGTCAGGTCTTTGGAGAACGGACCGGCAGCACGGTTCTTCTTCTCATTGAAGAACTGCGGCTGAAGCACGTTGGAAAGATGATCCGTCACGGCGTCTTCGGCATATTTCTGCATGCGCGAATCGATCGTCGTGTATATTTTCAAACCGTCGGCAGTCAAGTCATACGGCGTACCGTCGGGTTTTAGGTTTTTGTTACACCATCCGAATAGCGGATTGTTTTCCCAGGCGATCGAGTCTTCCTGAAACTTCTGCCCCTGCCAGGATGCGTAATTCTTCCGCTCCGGTTTCTTGGCGCGCATCACGCCGCGAAGATATTCGCGGAAGTAAGGAGCAAGCCCCTCTTTGTGGTCCGCTTTATGGAAAGAAAGTGTCAATGGAATTTTCTTCAATGAATCGGTCTGTGCGGCGGTCAGGTAACCGGCTTTCTCCATCTGTTCCAACACCACGTTACGGCGCCCGAGTGTGCGCTCATTACGACGCACGGGATTGAACAGTGACGGATTCTTACACATCCCAACCAAGGTAGCCGCTTCTTCGATCGACAAGTCCGAAGGCGTCTTTCCGAAATATACGTTCGCCGCGGTTTTGATACCGACCGCGTTGTAATTGAAGTCGAACTTATTGAAATACATATTGATGATCTCTTCTTTCGTATAGAGACGCTCAAGTTCTACGGCGATCACCCATTCGATCGGTTTCTGAAGGGCACGTTCAAGCACGTTATCGGCGGCTGGCGAATAAAGCTGTTTGGCCAACTGCTGGGTAATGGTACTACCTCCTCCTGCATTCTTCTGGCGAAGGATCACCGTTTTTACCACGGCTCGGAAAAGCGCTTTCACATCAATACCGGAGTGCTCTTGAAAACGAGCGTCTTCGGTTGCCACCAATGCCTTCACCAGGTAAGGTGAAAGCTGATTATAATTGACGAAAACACGATTTTCTTTTTCCTGTGTGAAACGACCAAGTTCTACGTTGTCGCCCGAATAGACCACACTGGCAAATTTACTTTTCGGATTTTCCAGCTCCTCAATCGGAGGCATGTATCCGATTTTGCCATTGGCAATCATAATTAAGAGAATACCTACTGCCATGCTCCCTGAAAAAAACAGCGCCCCGCAACCGATAAAAAACCATTTCAGAATTCTTTTTTTCTTTTCGTTCATCTATAAAAACTATCTGAAAATATTCT
>CAMTOW010000094.1 GCA_947074245.1 uncultured Bacteroidales bacterium
TACGAGCTTCTCCGGAGTGACTGGAGTTCAGACGTGTGCTCTTCCGATCTGAAAAACCCAACCGGATTTCCCCCATTATTCAATATGAAATTCCGATAAACCAAGAAGAAATTTCCGATTTCAGGCGCCCAGCATCGCTTCGGCTTTGGATGCATTTTTTTCCACTCCGAAACCTTCTTTGTAAATCCGGTACAACCTGCCGCCTGCCGCTTTATTTCCCTGATCCTTAGCTCGCAGAAACCATCTTCGGGCAATCGTAAAATCGGATCTTACGCCGCTCCCTTCTTCGAAAATCGTTCCGATTTGAAAAAGATCGTCGGCATCGGCGCGCCCGTCGGTTACTTTTTTCAATAAATCATTCAAGTGAATCGCCTCAGGAGTATCTTTTTTTTCGATTCCGGAAGCGCTGCGTGCAGCAAGATCTTTCATAGAAAGGCGTTCATCTTCGGAGTCATCCGAAATCAGATCCGAATCCTCCAACGGTGTCTCCCGTGTAATATCTCCGGCGATATCCGCTTCAAGACGATTCAATTGAGACTCCACCTCGGCATGAGGCAGCAACGGCACTTCGAGCAACTCCAGATAGCGTCCCGCATTCGGCTCATTCTGATGAGCTGCCCGCATCAACCACAAATTGCCTTGTTCGGCATCCGCAGGAACGATATTTCCCTGATGAAACAAAATTCCCATATTGCATTGCGCTTCGGCGTTACCGTGGGCGGCGGCATACGCCAACCAACGAAATCCGAGATCCGGTTGCGGATCGGTTCCCCGTCCCGTCAGATAGGCCATTGCCAAAGCATTCGCCGCATCGATGTTTCCTTTTTTCGCCGCAACGAGATAATAAGGGATCGCGGCACCCGACAATCCGTGCTTAAAATCCAAATCGTATCCTTTTTGATAAATCAATCGACCATCCATATCTTATTAGTTTGAATTAAAAATTTATCGAACTCATTGTCGAGGGAAGATAAATTATCCTCGACATGGGTTCTCCTATACTTGTATGTTTCTGCTTATTGAACAACTGATAAGCTGAATATTATCTGTTTACTATTTTTTTATTTCAGAAAAATATCTTTGTTTTGCAAACGAAAACACAATAAGGTGTTGTTTCAACACTTTTATTCATCACACTTTCGTCTATTATGAAAAAACTCTTATCAACAGCTTGTATTCTTGCCGGCACGTTTTCTTTATTTGCCAATGATTCGATTTTTGTAAAGGAACCCAATGTGCCGATCCTGACCGATCGCACGGATAACGTTCTTTACAATATCCGCATTGACAACTCGTCGAAAAAACAAGAAGCACTTACGGCGATTCAACTCGAATTCGACAAAAACGTACCTGTCAAAGATATCCGATCTGTAAAACTTTTTTACGCCGGCACAGAAGCACCGTCGAGAAAGGGACAGTTTCGTTTCGCTCCGCTGAATTATCTGGCTCGTGAGAACGGCAAATTCAACCGGGTAGCCAATCGATCTTACTCGATATTGCGCGACAGCATCGCATCGCCAAGCAGAAAAGTAACCTTTAAAACCGATCAGAAATTATTTCCGGGCATAAATTACTTCTGGGTAAGTATCGAAATGAAACCGGAAGCCGATCTGAACGACAAAATTACATCAGAAATCACCGGTGTCACCATCGACAAGCAAAAAGAAACCGTTTTTCGCAAAGGAGAAAAACCGGTGAGACGACTGGGGTATGGCGTACGCCATGCGGGAGATGATGAAGCCGCTGCCTATCGCATCCCCGGAATGGTCACGACCAATGAGGGAACCCTCCTTGCCGTATATGACATCCGTTATAACAACGGTGTGGATCTGCAGGAGCATGTGGATATCGGTTTGAGCCGAAGCACTGACAAGGGACAAACCTGGGAGCCGATGCGCGCCATTATGGACATGGGTGAATACAACGGGCTGCCGCAAGCGCAAAACGGAGTAGGCGATCCTGCGATTCTGGTCGATAAAACAACCGGCACGATCTGGGTCGTTGCGGCCTGGACCCATGGAGAAGGAAACGAACGCTCGTGGTGGAACTCTCTTCAGGGAATGACTCCCGAAGAAACCGCTCAGCTTCTTTTGGTAAAAAGCGAGAATGACGGAAAAACCTGGTCGGCACCGATCAACATCACCTCACAGGTAAAAGACCCATCGTGGTATTTCCTGTTGCAAGGACCCGGTATGGGGATCTCGATGCAAGACGGAACATTGGTTTTCCCGATTCAATACATCGACTCTACACGCGTTCCCAATGCAGGAATCATGTACAGTAAAGACCACGGGGCGAACTGGAAAATCCATTCGTTGGCACGCACCAATACCACCGAAGCTCAAGTTGCGGAAGTGGAGCCGGGCGTTCTGATGCTCAATATGCGCGACAATCGCGGCGGAAGCCGTGCCGTTGCAACCACCCGGGATCTGGGACTTACCTGGGAAGAACACGCTTCCTCACGAAGCGCTTTGCAGGAACCGGTTTGTATGGCATCGCTTATCAGCGTACCGGCTAAAGAAAACGCAACCGGCAAAGATCTGCTGATCTTCTCTAACCCCGATACGACAAAAGACCGTACACGGATTACGATCAAGATCAGTGAAGACGGAGGAAATACCTGGCCGTACTCACTCCTATTGGATGAGGAGTTGGGATGGGGATACTCTTGCCTTTCGATGATCGATCCCGAAACGATCGGAGTCATTTACGAAAGCAGTCAGGCGCACATGTTATTCCAATCGGTAAAACTGAAAGATATCATCAAATAATCAATGACTCCGCTGAGTCATACGAAAAAAACGGTCGCAGGCTAATGTCTGCGACCGTTTCTTATTTTATCGGATCAATTTTTATCGGATCAATGAAAAGCACTCAATCGATTCGAGAAGAATGAATCTCAACGATCATCGGCGTACGAATGCCCGGTTTGGTTTCGCCATTGAGGATGAAAAACCGATCGGGCATACGCGCAACCAATGCCCCTGCCCGAGCCAAATCGGGATGTGTCGCCAATTCTCGCCATTTTCCCCGACGGATCTCATACCCGATCAACCGTTGGTTGAAGCCATACCAGGATTCCGGATGAAGCAGATAGTTTTTTTGTTCGAAATCCAGCGAATCCAAACGCGGCTGATCTTGGTTCTGAAGATAAACCTGCCGGTCGAGTGAGCGGTTTAACGCCGATTCGAAAATGATTTTATCGACACCCCCGGCGAATAACAACCATTCATCCCCGACGTTCGCAACCGAAGCGCCTCCCCCCAGAGCGATCTCTTCATCATCGATACGAACCGAAGACGCCGAAACCCAGCGATCGGTCGTTGTATCATAAATATAAGAACTGGTTTCGACCCGAGCCCGCACCGTATCGCGAGCAAAAGAGAAACCGCCACTCAACAGTAGCTTCTCCTTCCCGTCCTGATCCGAGAATCCGCAGAGTACGGGTTGTACGCGGGGTTCTCCCGGAAAAGACGCCAAAGACGTCCATCCCGCCGAAACATTCTGTAAATCGAAAACGATCAACTCACGACTCTGAACACCATCGACATTGCCTCCGCATAGATACAAACGGGATCCGATTTGCGTGAACCCCATATTGTCCATCGGGAAAGGCAAAGAGGGCAACGTATCGATTCGGTATCCTTCTTTATCTTCCTGCAAAGACCAAACATTGGAGCAAGCACCCTGATCACCCATACCGCCGACGAAAATCAAGCGATCTCCATCTTGAAAAGAAGCTCCATACGCCATCGCGTGGGGTAAATCAGCGATGTGAAGCCAATGCGCCTGATCGGTCGCGACTACCTCTTTGGCATAAATACCTTTATAATAAACCTTGCTCCCACCGTTGGCCACCGGCAAATGGGGAAAGTTGCAACCACCCGCCAGAATAAGTCGGTTGCCAAGCATACCCCCGAACGGAGCCGATACACCTTTATCAAAAGAGGTATCACCTGTTAAAACGGTAAGATGATTCTGAATCGTAAAATGGGGAATCGTATGGGTCGGATCGGCTTGTCGGCAGGAAAATAGAGCCGAACAAGCCACAAATGGAAGCATAAATGATAAACGCATAAGACGCAAGAAGGATTATTTCATAATGAGTTCTCAAAAATAAACTCTTTTCAGAAGCTAATCCTGTTTTCTCGAGTATGATTTGAGCGTTTTACGCAAGAAACTCCGCGGCGGGTCGGAAAACCTGCATAAAGGCATCGTTGATCAGACCCGGATCAATGGAATTTCCGGTTGGAAAAGGCGCCTGATGTGAATATTCGAACGGAAAATCCAATTCGGTAATCACTCCGTGAGACTGATGCATCCCGATCGCTTCGTAGGCACCGCGAGTCGGTATGACGGTATCTTTCTTCAACGTCATGATCCGCAATCGTTCACGCTCTTCCTTGAAAAACTGCATTCGGTAATCAGACAGAAAATCTTTCTTCAACATACAGGTAAAGGCTTTATTCAACGATTCGTCCAGCAAGCCGGGAATCAATGTTTCGTTCAGCCCTTCATTCTGCATAAAACGATCGGCATAAAACCCTTTTACTTTCTCCCAGGCTGCCTGATCCATAATTTCGCGGGCACTTCCGTTCATTTCCTCAAAAACAGAACCACCGCAGAAGAGGAAAAACCGACTGTCGGAAAGAAGTTTATCGGGATCACCGAGCATAAATACCTGAGCGATCATCGCTCCGATCGAATACGCGAAAAAATCTACGCTCGTATTCTTCATGAACAACGGATGCCGACCGCCGGTGATTTGACGGATAAGCTGACGCAGATTCTGAATCGTTTCACGACCCGAAGTGTACAATCGAAGCGGCGAGGAAGAGAGTCGATAACTCAATGCCACATTGGCGAAGGTCGAGTTAGAAGAATCAGGTTCATCCGCCTTACGCTGATTCACCCACGACATATTCCAGCGGGGCGATGCCCATTGTTGGGGCGTGCGGTTCATATGAAAAGCTATGGGAAATAAGATTACCGGTTTTCCGGTCGTAATAGAAAGATATTCGGCCCACGCGAGATATTTACTCCAGTTACGTTCATTCAGTCCGTGAAGTAAAATGATACAGTTCCGATATTTTCCGTTCCCGCCCGGTGTGAATACCGAATAGGCGAATTCCTTATTCTCCTGAATACGGATATCCGGATCGGAACAGAATAGAGTACCCTCGGGAACCAACCCGTTTTGGGATGAAATCTCTTTCTTTTCTCTTTTTTCAATAAATGGAAACGGGATGATTTTTACTCCGTTTTCCTTCAACTCTACCGCTTCTTCCGACCGGTAGAGATTCTGCAAATAATTACGGCGATTAAAGAAGTCCATAGTTTTCCGATTAGTTCACAACAAAGAAACAATTCATCAGAACGATTGGCAAAAAGATGGTATTTAAGGGGGTACTTAGGGATGAAAATTAGTATATTGGGGTAAAAACCCGCATTTGGGGATGAAATCAAAGCGTAGTTTTTCTACATTTGTTGCAGAAAAAATAGTTTGCCTATGAATTTTCTAAAGATAACCATACCGGCCTATTTGTATGAAAAGAAGAATCTGATACGAGAGGTTCTTCTCACAGCTGCATTCGCACTGGTCTTTATTAATATTTATAAGCCATTCAGCTCGGCCAACTGGTATAATGTATCCCAGTTCAAATTCTTCCTGTTCTCAAGTCTGATTATTCTTACCGGAGTGCTGGTCGTCGTGATCAGCCGGATCATCATGTATTATTACGGGAAGAGGCATACCATCACTTACTGGCAATATGGCGTATGGATTCTGATTGAGATCGCCGCCATGTCGACTTTCTATACCTTATATTCCCTGACTTTGGATTCGGATGTCGATATTGTGGAAACATTCCGTAGTTCGGTCAAAAATACCAGTCTGGTCTTATTGATCCCCTACGCGTGTCTTACCCTTTACTTCTCCTGGCAAGACAAAATCCGTCGATTGGAGATACTGGCAGAAAACTCGGTATCGACAAAGAATGAAGTAATATCGTTTCATGATGAAAAAGGCGAATTCCGGTTCTCCATCAAAAAGGACAATCTTCTCTACATCGAATCGGCTGATAATTATGTGATTATATGGTACATGAAGAAGGAAGACGTTTCTAAATATCTTTTGCGTAATACGCTAAAGAATATGGAAAAAGAGTTTTCAGACAGCAACATTGTCCGCTGTCATCGCTCGTTCATGGTCAATTTCGATCAGGTAAAAGTGATCCGAAAAGAAAAAGGAGGCGTATATTTACAGATGGATATCAAAAATGTGCCGGATATCCCCATATCACGGACATATAGTGATAAAGCAAGCGCGTGGTTCATCGGCAATACATTATGAAAAAGACGGATAGCTTCATTAACTCAGTCAGCAAACCCGTATGGCTATCCGAAAAATAATACAGACATGAAAAAAAACTTCCTTTTAATGGGCGCTTTCGCGGCTCTGATGCTCTCATGCTCAAGCCAACGTGAAGAGACGTTGCCGGAAAATCCGCGCGACGGACAGGAATATCGCGACGGCAGCAGCCGATGGGTATGGAATTCGGCTATGAATTATTGGATGATTCGCTCGATAACAAACTCGATGTCTCCCGTACATTATTATTATCCTTCGACACGACAATGGAGCGAAGGAGTTAAAAACGCATCGGGGGGATACCATCCGTCAACATTCAAAACGACCACACCGCCATCGACGGTACCACCCGCTACGGTGCAGACCAGCTATAAGGCGAATTCGGCATCGAGCAAAAGCGGCACAAACAGCAGTTCGGGTATGAAAAAAGGCGGCTTCGGCAAGTCTGGCTCCTCTTCTGCCAGTTAAAGTCATGTCATCTATCGTTTTATGAAAAGAATCAGACTTACTCCCAGACCCAATTACAAACAGCTTGTTGAAGAATGCGGTTTCGGTTTCCACAATGAATATTGGACGGAAGACGCTTGCTATGTCTTCACCTCGGAAGAGATCGCCGCTCTCGAAAAAGCGACGGTTGAGTGTTATCAGATGTTTTGTGACGCGGCTCAATATGTAATCGACAACCGTCTTTTTCATCGCTTGCAGATCCCCAAACATATGATTCCGGCAATTCTAAAAAGCTGGGATGAAGATGACCTGTCGTTATACGGACGTTTTGATTTCGCTCTTTTGAGAGGAGTCCCCAAATTACTGGAATTCAACGCCGATACGCCTACATCCTTATTTGAAGCCTCCGTGATTCAATGGAATTGGAAAGAAGATTGTTTTCCCCGCGATGATCAGTTCAATTCGATTCATGAAGCGTTGATCGCGTCATGGAAAGACATAGACCTGTCTTACAAATACAGTCGCTATGATTTCACCTGCATAACGGAGAATCTGGAAGATTATACAACGACTTCCTATATATG